>NZ_JANSJH010000001.1:0-9365 GCF_047462495.1 Synechococcus sp. H55.2
AGCGGTCGGAGTCGGGTAGTTTACGGCTGCGCTCTAGGGTCTGCTCTGTCAAACTGGAAAAAAACAGTCTGGCTGGAGATTGGGATTATGGCCTTCGATTGGTTTCGCCGCCGCTATACCGACTCCCCTGGTGAAGCAAAGCCTTCGCCACCAGACCCCACGTCGGCCACGGAGCCAGCGGAGATCTCCCCCGAAGACTATTTGGCCTTCGCCAAAGCCGCCTATGCCAACCTGAAGGCCCGTGCCGCTGGCCAGGAGGCCCCAGCCAAGGACTCCGTCCCGCTTGAGCAAACAGATGGGCAAATAGAAGGGATCCCTGCAGAAGCTCTCCAGCCACAGCCACCGGCCTCGCCTCCGGAGCCTATTCCAACAAAAGAACCGGTATCTCCAGAATCACCCTCTGTGCAGCCGGCGGCAGCTCCCTCGTTTTTCGATCTGGCTCCCCGTGCTGCCGAGCGTCTGCAAGCCCTGCAAGCCAGCGCTGTGGAAGAGCCGGAGCCGATGACCCCAGCCGTCGCTCCCTCTCCCGAGACCGGGCCGGAAGAGCTGGTCTTCGATGAAGGCTTCCGCTGGTCAGCCGAGATCTTGGCGGCCCAAGGGCGCAAACCGGAAGAGATCTCCGTAGAAGAGATCTCTTGGCTGCAAAAGCTGCGGCGAGGCTTGGGCAAAACCCGCCTCAACCTAATCAACCAATTGAAGGCCCTGGTAGGCCGTGGCCCCCTCGACCAGAAAGCTGTAGAAGAAATTGAGGCCCTGTTGCTGCAGGCCGATGTGGGGATCGATGCCACCGAGCGGATCATCCAAGCCCTACAAAAGCGCATGCGCGAGGAGGTGGTGCCGCCGGAGGAGGCGGTCAAATACCTCAAGCAGCAGATGCGCCAGATGTTGACGGTAGGGGATCCCACCTTTGCGCCGCAACGGGGCACGCTCAACATTTGGCTGATTGTCGGGGTGAATGGAGCGGGCAAAACCACCACCATCGGCAAAATTGCCCATGTGGCCCGCGAGTCTGGGTACCGCTGCTTGATCGCCGCTGCCGACACCTTCCGGGCTGCCGCGGTGGAGCAGCTCAAGGTTTGGGCAGAACGAGCGGGGGTAGAGGTGATCGCCAATCCTTCTCCCAATGCTGACCCGGCGGCGGTGGTCTTTGACGCCATCACAGCCGCCCAGGCCAGGGGCACCGAGCTGCTCTTGGTGGATACGGCGGGCCGTCTGCAAAACAAGAAAAACCTGATGGAGGAGCTGGCCAAGATCCGCCGCATCATCGACAAAAAAGCTCCTGAAGCCAAGGTGGAAAGCCTGCTGGTGCTGGATGCCACCCAAGGGCAAAACGGCTTGCGCCAAGCGGCGGTGTTTTCCGAAGTGGCCAAGCTGAGCGGCGTGATCCTGACCAAGCTGGATAGCACCGCCAAGGGGGGCATTGCCCTGGCCATTACACAACAGATGCACTTGCCCATCCGCTTCATCGGCGCCGGCGAGGGGCTGGAAGATCTGCGGCCTTTTTCCAGCTATGAGTTTGTGGAAGCTCTCCTGAGCGAGTATTGAGGCGCCCCCTTTCTGGGAAAAGCCACCGTGAAAGAGATACACACAGCTCCCAACTGTGTTGGGCGTCGCCCTCGCCTTCTGCCCTGGAGCGCTGCGGGGGTGGGAGCAGGTTTGCTTTGGGCCTGGGGTGGGCACCGCTGGATCCAGAGCGGGTTGAACCTGGCCTGGACGGGATCCACCCAGGATGCAGAGGCTTTGCAAGAATTTGTAGCCACCTTGACCCAGGTGTTGTCGGGGGTGTTGGGCGTTACCCTCTCGGTGGTGGCCATTGTGGTGCAGTTGAGCGCGGATCGCTTCACCCCGAAGGTCACCGAGCTGTTTTTGCGCGAGCAGGTCAACTTCTATCTCTTCTTTTTCCTGATCCTGGCCAATGTGGTCAGTTTGTGGAGCTCGATAGCCCTGAGCTTTTACGATCCCGCCAGCGGACATCCGGGGCTGCTCATCGGGCTGAACCTGCTGCTGGGCACAGCTTCGTTTTTGGTGCTGATCCCCTACTTTCGCTTTGTGTTTAACTTCTTGCAACCGACCTCGATCATCCGTCGCATTGAGCAGCAGGTGCGGCAGGCCGTCCTGGGATCCCTTGTCTCCAGAAGATTGGGATCTGATTTCGGGTTCGAGGAGAGTCGTTTCTCTCGCTGGCGTCGGCGTGGTGTGGCAACAGAGCAGCACTCTCCAACAGGCCAATGTTCGCCAGCTCATCAGCGCTGCCTTGCTGCCCTCGATGAGATCAAAAGCATCGCCACCAGCGCTCTCCGCCAACAGGAGGGAAGCATTTTCTTGGAAGCGTTGGATAGTCTAAAGTCTCTATGGATCTTCTATGCCGAGCACAAAGCACAACTGCACCCCACCTGGTTTCTCTTGACCGCGGCTCTGCAGCGGGATCCGGACTTTGCTTCGGTGGATAAGGGCCTATTGAGCCAGATCGAGGCAGAGAGATCCTGGCTGGAGCTGAAGATCTTGCGGCAGTATCAGGCCTTGTTTGTCGAGGGGCTAAACGGCATGCAGCAGGCGAGCACCCTGGTGGCCATTCACAGCCGGGAGCTGGGGATCCGCGCCCTGGAAACCCAACGACTCACGGTAGCGGGGTGGGTGATCAAGTTTTTCAACACCTACCTGCGGGCTGTCATCAACGCGCGCGACATCCGCGGTGGCTACAACCTGCTCAAGCAATACCGCCTGCTGGCCGAGGCAGCCCTACACCACCGTCAGTCGGCCCTGGTCTTGCAGATTGTTGACTACTTTCGCTACTACAGCTTGACTGCCTACAAGGCCGGCCTCTTTTTCCTTTCGGAAACCTTTGGCTTCGATCTGGGAAGGCTGGCCCAGTTGAGCTGTGCTCTGCAGTCGGAAACAACCGAAGCCATTGTGCAGGCTTTGTTACGCCTAGACCAAGACCCCGAAAGCGAGCAACAGGAGAATACCTTGCGCGGGATCCGCAAAACCCAGGTGCGGCTGGCGGCTTACTTTCTCAGCCGTGGGCGGGAGGATTTGGCCAAGTTGATCTACAGGGATATGCAGCACGAGCCCTCGGCGCGCCTGCAGAGCATCCGCCAAGAGCTGCTCTCTACGGCTGCGGAGTTTTGGGAGTTCACCGACCGGGGGGAGAACTTCTACTACCTCGAACCGGCCCTGCAACCCTATGCCGAGCAGTTTTTCGGCTGGTTTCAGGGCTTGACCTCTCTGGCAGATAAGCTGGAGAGCGCCTCTAGATCCCTGGAGCTTCCGTAAAAAAAGCCAGATCTCTTTACCGCAGGGTTTAGTTTAGTTTGGTCAGAGCCGCCCCTTGGTGTCGTTCCAGAAGGCTTGTCTCATGCGTCCTTTCGGCCAACCTAACCGTCTGGGCAGTTCTCCCAGCCGAGGATCCCTGCCGGCAACCAGCTCTTTTGTCCAGTTTCGCCGCGACCCGCACCTGTTGCCCTTTTGGGGCCTGAGCCTGTTGATCATGGGCCTGGCGGTGCCCCTGTTTGTGCTTTCGGGGGCGGATCCCAGTTTGGCTGGCTGCGACGAGAGCTTTTATGCCCAGATGGCCCGCGAGCTGCTGTGGGGGAGCAACTGGCTGGGGCCGACTTTTTTGGGGGAGCCTTTTTTCGAGAAACCGCCTCTGCTCACCTGGAGCGTGGCCCTCAGCTTTGCCCTCTACGGCATCAACGAATGGGCGGCTCGGCTGCCCGGGATCCTGGCCGCTTTGCTCTCCATTCCTCTGGTGGGCTGGATTGGGCGGGCTTTTTTGCCGACACGGGCGGCCCTGCTGGGCATGGCGGTTTTGCCCCTCTGCTACCTCTGGGTACAGCAGGGGCGGCTGGTGGGGCAAGATGTGCCCCTGACCTGCCTGGAGCTCTTGGGGATCCTGGGGCTGGTGAACGGCAGCCGCGGCCACCCAGTTTGGTTTTGGCTGGTGGGGGTGGCCTTTGGGCTGGGCCTTTTGATGAAGAGCGCCATGATCCTGCTGCCGGCAGCGGCTTTGATCCCTTACTGGGTGCAGCAGCGGCGCCACTGGCTGGGATCCGCCCCCTTTTGGCTGGGGATGTTGCTGGGCCTGGGGATCTTTGGCCTCTGGCTGGTGCCGGCCATGGGGATATACGGTTCCGAGGTGCTGGCCACCTTGGTGGGAAAGGTGTGGGATCTGGGGCAAGAACCCTTCCATGCCGATGCCACCGGCTGGTACTACTTTTGGCACATCCCGGCCCACGGCTTTCCTTGGACGGTTTTGGGGGTGGTGGGAGGAATTCTCTTGGTGCGGCAAAAGCCGGCATCCACTTTGTTGATCTGGTCTTTTCCCCTGCTGCTTTTGGTTCTATTGCAGCTTTATCCCACCAAAACCCCCTACTACACGGTGCAGCTCTATCCCTGGCTGGCTCTGCTGGCGGGGGTGGTCCTCGATCAAGCTCTGCCGTTTCCGCTCCGCACCGCCTCGACTGGGACAGCGGGACGAGGTTCTCGGCGAGACAGACCCCACCTGGCCCAGGTGCTCTCCTGGGGGTTAGCGGCGGTAGGGCTGCTGCTTTTGGGTTTGGGGGTAGCCGTCCGCCTGGGCGTAGACGGTCTGCAGCTCCTACAACCCCATGCCTGGCCTCTGGTGGTGATGGGGCTTTTGTACCTCTTGCTGCCAGGGATCTGGAGCTGGCGGCGGGTGCTGCACCATGCCGGGGAGCTCTGGCTGGGCACACTCCTAGCTGCCGGGATTCTCGCCATGGTCAGCATCCTCCTGCGGCCTGACTTCGGCAATTTCAGCCCTGCTTTTGCCCAGATGGACTGGAAACAGATGCTGGGATCTGCAGACACTGGTTTTCCCGTGGTGGATATTGGCCGCAGCGGCTTGCCGGATGTCTGTCAGGCGCAGGCCATCGCCTTTTATACGCCCAATCCGGGAAGATGGGTGGATGATCAGGCTCTGCAACAAGGGGAGCATGGAGACTACCTTTGGGTATCCCCTGTGCAGGCAGAACAGGTTGACATCGAAGACTTGGGACTGCAGCCTTTGGCCGAGGTGGAGGGCTGGCAACTGGTGCACCGCTCCCTCTCAGATGCGGCCAGCGGGGAGCCTTCCTGAGGCGTTTACGATCAAAACTCTAAACATTGCTCCTTGAGAACTTGGGAGGAGGTGACGGCGCATGGTGGAAGCCGAGGCATCGGGCCGGTCGTGGTTGTCTCCGCAGCGCACCTGGGCAATCCAGGGATTGGCTTGGCTGGCAGCGCTGCTGTTTGTGGCAGGGGTGATCCTGTTGGCGGGGGCTTCACCTCTCCAGGTGGCAGCCAGCATGTGGCAGGGGGCCTTTGGCAGCGAAGCTCAGTTTGGCCGGGTTTTGGCGACGCTGGCTCCTCTTGTCCTCTGCTGCTGTGGACTGGTGTTCACCTTTGTTGCCGGTCTCTACAACTTGGGCATCGAAGGGCAGATGGTGGTCGGGGCCATTGCGGCCACCTTTCTGGTGCGCCTGGAACCGCCACTGGCCATTACCTGGGCACTTTTGGCCGGGATCCTGGGCGGGGCGGGCTGGGGCCTGTTGGCCGGGATCCTGAATGTGTGGGGACGGGTCAACGAGATCTTCGCCGGTCTGGGGCTGAACTTTGTTGCCCAAGGCTGGGTCTTGTACCTGATCTTCGGCCCTTGGAAAAGGCCAGGGGTGGCTTCCATGAGCGGAACAGAATTGTTGGATCCCCGTTTCTGGTTGCCCACCTGGGGGCGGTCAGAGGCCAGTCCGGTGGCGTTGCTGCTGGCCCTGTTGGCTTTGGTCCTGACGCTGCTGGTGGTGCACAACACCCGTTTTGGCCTGCAGTTGCGGGCGGTGGGGAAAAACCCCGTAGCTGCCTTCCGGCTGGGGATCCCGGCTACCCAAAGGTTGCTCATGGCCTTTGCCTGCTGTGGAGGACTGGCAGGGCTGGCGGGCGCCTTGCAGGTGTTGGCTCTGTTCCATCGTCTCATCCCCAACATTTCCAGCAACTTGGGCTTTCTGGCCTTGCTGGTGGTGATGCTGGCCGGCTTTAACCCGCTGCTGATTTTGCCGATTGCCTTTTTCTTCAGCAGCCTCAACATCGGCAGCTTGCAACTGCCTCTCTCTTTGCAACTGGAGTCTTCGCTGGCCGGCATCATTCAGGGATCCCTGGTGTTGTTTGTCTTGTTGACCCAGGGGATCAGCCGCCGCTATTTCCTGACCAAAGGGAAGCAGAACCCTTAATTGCCCTTTCAGTACCGCTCGAAATGTGGCCGGTACCGGGGAAAGCTAGCTGGATCTGGCCAGCCGTGCAACAGTCTGCAACAAGCTCTTTTTTTTCAACGCACGCGAAAGCCGACCCGACCCCGTTCAACATCAAAGGCAACATCAGTGTTGAAAAACAGCGGCATGCCCAACAGTTGCACCCCCTGGTTGCCGCTCACAAAAATTCGATCTCGACTGGGCGTAATCGGAAAGCCAACTCGAATACGGTAGTCGAAAGCCCCCTCCAACACTGCTCGCCATTCCGCCCCAGGGGGGAGAGTCGAGGTGGAGAAGGGAGCTGCTCCCAACAGCCTGACGTTGAGGAAAATGTCGGAAGAGCCGCTGTCGAACTGGGTGGGGCTGAGGGCATTTTGGATGGAAGTATTGCTGATGCTGTAGGCCACTTGCAAAGCCTCATCCCGCCAGATGGGGGTGCCATCGGGAAAGCTCCCCACTTGGGGAAACTGCCGGAAATTAAAGCCGGCGGTGTTGTTGTCCGTCAGGCCAACCGTGAAAAGGCCCTGGGTGGAGTTGAAGCCGCCCGTTTGGATCATGTACCCGGAGCGAAAATTGCCCGGCAGACGGGTGAGCGGACTGAACAGCTCCGGATCGGGGCTGCGCTCATCGAGGGACGTGCCCAGGATCCCGGCAAAAGGCCGCCCCACCCCAAACAGGTTGTCTGAGCAATTGGCTACCAGCGCGTCCACACAGGCGATGCGGTCGATCAACTGAATCGTTACCGGCTCTCGACTGGGGATCCCGCCGATGCTGAAGGGGGCACGGGCCAATACGCCGACAAACTGGGTGCCATCGGCAAAGGTGACGGTAGAAGGGATCTCCGTCCGTTCTAGGCCGAAGCGACCTGCCGCCGCCGATACAATGCGCAGACCTGCCGAGCCGGTGTCCAAGAGCAACTCCGCGCCGGCCCCGGCCACCCCCACGTTCAAGCCGAGCAACTTAAAGCGGCTGTTGCCCAGTGTGCGCACCGGCATGGGAATCGACTCAGTTCCCGCTTGCGGCGGGAGAGGGATCAACACCGGGGCGACAGATTCCCCCTGGCCAGCACATCCAACACCGAGCAGCAGCAAAGCCAGCATCACCATCAGAGCCGGCAACATCCCCCCCGACCGTGGCTCATCCTTTGGGCTCGACCTCACTTGCATTGGATCATCCGCACAGCAACAGCTCCGCTTGCCAATCGACCACCTTTTGGAAGCGAAAAGCGCCCGCCAATGCCCCCCAAACCTGCCGGTGGGTGATGGGATCCATGCCTCGGTCATGGCTGCAAAACTCGCTCTCGCTCAGGTGCAAGGTGGTCTGCAAATAAGTAGTCTGGCCGTTGCGCACCACGCAACACCGGCACCCCGGCTCCGTCACGCCCACAAAGCCAGATCCCTCCCGTCGCACCTGCACATCGCACCCAGGCAAATAAGCCAGATCGGCGGCGCTCAGTTGGCGCAGTTGGTCTGCCCTCTCCCGGGCACAGCCTCGCCACCGCTGCGGCTCCAGCGGACGGTAGTTGCGAATCCGGATCCCGGCGCCCACCTGAGTCAATTCCACCACCGCCTGCCGATAGGGATCCTCCAAATGGCCGCTGTAAGCTTGCTCCACATAAAAGCCAATCCCACCCAACACTTGAGCCGGCAAGGGGCGATAGGCCACCCGGATGGAAGCAAAAAAGGGCGGATTCTCCCAAGCTTGCTCTTGGTTGCTGAAGTCTCCTGCCAGCCAACGCGCCATCTGTAGCAGTTCCGGGGAAGCGGTGCGATCAAACCCGACAGGCATAGGCAATCATCCAAAAGTTCTGTAAAGGCGTATACCGAAAATTGCCGGCATCGAGAAAAGCCTTCTCAGATTTTGCCCCAACCCCAGGCCCATCCAAGGATCTCAGCAAATGTTAAATTATGTCTCTTTTCTGAGAGTGTTCGCCCCGACACCGAAAATGGCTCCCTGCCAAGCGGCAAGGCCGCGATCGAGGCTGACACCTTTCTTTATATTGTAAAGCTAAGCAAAGTACCATGTTCTTTTGTAAAAAACTCCCGCTAAAAAGATGGAGAGCGTTGGCCGGGATCGCAGATGGGAAGCAGCTTGGAAAGCAATTCAACTCTTTTTGCGCGAGGTGAAGGCAATTTACATTTTTTGATGCAACCGCTTCCTGCCTTCGCGGTAGAAAAAGACTGGAAACAAGGGGAGCCGACTTTTCCCCCTCTGCCCAGTTGCGGTTGGCGGCAGCGGCTGAGGGTTCTGATCCAAGTCCAATTCTTTGGATTGCAACCTGGAGTAGCTTTACCCTCGGCAGCAGCTTACCTTTGCTGGAGGATAGGGGCTTTGCTGGCTCATCTTGGTTCTCTTGGCTTTGACCCCGTCGGTGGGTCTGTAGGCCAAGCAGCGCCCTTCGGCACTGAGGACCCAAGCAGTGTCGCCCTTCCGACTGGCGTGTGTCCTCCGGTCGGCGGTAGGGAATGTGGATTCATAACCTCTTTTATTTTCGCTAGGGAGATTGAAAACCATGAACGATGTATTTGGCAAAGTGGTTGCCCAAGCTGACTCCAAAGGTGCTTTCCTGGGGGAGAACGAGTTTGCGGCTCTCCAGCAGGTGATTGCTGAGGGCAACAAGCGTTTGGATGCTGTGAACCGCCTCACCAGCAATGCTTCTAAGATCGTGACCGATGCCATCCGTCAATTGTTTGCCGAGGAGCCCAATTTGAACGCTCCCGGTGGCCCTGCCTACCCCAGCCGTAACGTGGCTGCCTGCATGCGGGATATGGACATCATCCTCCGCTACATCACCTACGCCGTGGCAGCCGGAGATGCCAGCGTGCTGAACGAGCGCTGCTTGAACGGCCTGCGGGAGACCTATCAAGCCTTGGGCACCCCCGGTAGCTCGGTGGCCAACGGCATCCAAAAGATGAAAAAAGCCGCGGTGGCGGTGGTGAACGACCCCAACGGGATCACCCGGGGCGATTGCAGCGCTCTGATTGCCGAAATCGAATCCTACTTCGATCGCGCCGCTGCGGCTGTCGTTTGATCCCTTTTGGGCCAGAGCTTCTGCTGTAGACGGATCCAGTTGTGAAGACCACTCTGGAATCCAAAGCAGCTTAGGTTGACAGGGGATCCCTGGAAAAG
>NZ_JANSJH010000001.1:9465-53651 GCF_047462495.1 Synechococcus sp. H55.2
GAAGACCACTCTGGAATCCAAAGCAGCTTAGGTTGACAGGGGATCCCTGGAAAAGCAGCTTTTTTGCAGTTGCGACTTTGAATCTTTTGCTTTGTTTTTGCATTGAGCTTAAGTAAAGGAGCGTTTTGAATCATGCAAACCCCAATTGTTGACGCCATTGCTACTGCCGATAGCCAAGGGCGCTACCTGAGCAACAGCGAATTGCAAGCCATCAATGGCCGTTTTCAGCGAGCTGCCGCCAGCATGGAAGCCGCCCGCGTCCTGAGCAGCCGTGCCGACGAGCTGGTGCGCGGTGCCACCGAAGCGGTTTACGCTAAGTTCCCCTACACCACCCAGCCGGGCGGGCAGTGCCACACCCAGGCCGGCAAAGACAAGTGCGCCCGCGATGTGCGCCACTACCTGCGCTACATCACCTACTGCTTGGTAGCCGGTGGCACCGGCCCTCTGGACGAGTATCAGTTGGCCGGGATCCGCGAGATCAACGCCGCTTTTGAACTCTCCCCCAGTTGGTTTATCGAAGCCCTGCGCTACATCAAAGCCAACCACGGCCTGACCGGGCAAGCGGCCACCGAAGCCAACACCTACATCGACTACGCCATCAACGCGCTCAGCTAGGCCCTTGGCTTGGGATCCCCCTTGACGCTGGCCAGAAGATAGCTGGCCGGTCGTGCAGGCGCCGGGGGACGAGGTTGTTGAGGGCAACGGTGGTCAGCCTGTTACG
Source organism: Synechococcus sp. H55.2 (assembly GCF_047462495.1). Classification (NCBI taxonomy): domain Bacteria; kingdom Bacillati; phylum Cyanobacteriota; class Cyanophyceae; order Synechococcales; family Synechococcaceae; genus Synechococcus; species Synechococcus sp. H55.2. Next base: position 10,187 of record NZ_JANSJH010000001.1, read on the forward strand.
GAGTGGAGAGTTCCTTTTAACCGGGTGGGTTTAAGGGGCAGTCTCTCCAGCGAACGAGAGGGCACCGCTGTTGCTCTCATTCAGCTTAGGGCTTTGGCTTTTGTTGATCTCCAAACACAAGCTTTTTGTCAAGTCAATTTGCAATCTGTATTCATCCAGCTCAATCGGGGGAACTAGCATGAGTGCAATCACAGCGGCAAGCCAGATGGGCATCCGGGGTATTACGGAGACCACCCCATTGGAGTTGCGTCCCAATGCCAGCCAGGAGCAGCTCAATGCGGTGCTGCGCGCCATCTATCGTCAGGTGCTGGGCAACGATCATTTGTTTGGGGCGGACAGGAAGGAGCTGGCCAGTGCGGAATCCTTGCTGCGCCAGGGCAGCCTGACGGTGCGCGAGTTTGTGCGACTGATCGCCAAGTCCGAAGCCTATAAGAAGCGGTTTTTCTACCCCAACTCGCAAACCCGTGCCATCGAACTGAATTTCAAGCATCTGCTGGGTCGCGCTCCCACCAGTCCTAAAGATATCGCCCGCCACCTGGACATCTACCAATCGGGCGGCCACAGCGCCGAGATCGACTCCTACATCGACAGCCCGGAATACCTGGAAGCTTTTGGCGACAACATCGTCCCCTATCCGCGCGGGTTTGAATACCGCAAGGCCCATACCACCCGCGACTTCACCAACCTTTTTGCCCTCTACGGAGGCTACGCCAACAACGACCGCTCCCAGGGGCCCAGACCCCGCTTGATGATGCCTCTGGCCACCGGCTTTACCCCGGCCATTCGCCGCATCGGGGTGCGGGGCCTGCTGCCGCCCAGCCCCATTTCCAAGCACCTGGGGCCGCCAACGGGCCAGTCGGATCGCATGTTCTGTGTGGAAGTGACCCGACTGTTGAATCCGCCTTCAGCTCTGGCCACCTCCAGCCGGGTGCGCAAATCCAACCAGCAGATCTTCGTCTCCGCCGATCAACTGTCGGCGACGATGCAGCGGCTGCTCAAATCGGGCGCCAAGATCGTCAGCGTCCGCAGCGCTTGATCCCTTCTGCGTGTTTTCTTCGTTGTTGACTTCATGACCACTGCTGTTCCTTCGGATCCCAATCCGTCGGTGGATCTCACGCCGGCTGGTCAGGTCGCCAAGCTGCGCCACGGGGATCCGGGGGAACGCTACTATGCTGCTTGGTGGCTGGGGCGCATGCGCATCCCCGAAGGGATCCCGGCCCTGATCGAAGCTCTGGCGGATGAAACGGATCGCACAGCTCAAGGGGGATATCCGCTGCGGCGCAATGCTGCTCGCGCCCTGGGCAAACTGGGATCCCTTGCCGGGATCCCAGCACTAAAAGGGGCTTTGTTTTGCTCCGATGGCCAAGTGGTGGCAGCCGCCGCCCAAGCGCTGGTGGAGATCGCTCTGGCCAACAACCTCGATGGGGATCCTGAGGAAGTGGAAAAGCTGGGATCCGCTTTGCTGGAAGGGCTGCGCTTTGTGGAGCAAGGGCTGGAGACGGAAGCGCAAGCCGCCCTAGAGGCGATTATCGAGGCTCTTGGTCACCTGCAAGTGGCCGCTGCCCTGGAGCCAATCCGCCTTTACCTAGAGCACACGTCCATTCGTTTGCAATGCGCGGCAGCGCGGGCCTGCTATCGTCTGACTGGGGATCCGGCTTTTGCCCAGCGTCTGCTCTCGGTATTGGAGCACACCAACATCCACCTGCGGCGGGCTGCTCTCCTGGATTTGGGGGCCAGCGGCTATTTGCCGGCGGCACAGGCCATTGCAGCGGCGGCGGTGGAGTCCAACATCAAGCTGCTCGCCCTCAAGCAGTTGGTGGAGATGAACCTAAAACACCAAGAATCCCCCAGCGCCAAGCTGCAGCAGGTGCTGCGGCTGATCGACGAGCTGCTTTGAGCTGCAGGCTCTTGCAGGCTTTCTGTAGAGGTGTTCCCCAAGCGCTCCTCGCTGCTATGGCGAGTGCTCACAAAGCAACTAGAGCAGACGTTCGGTTGCTGCTGGTGCCGCCTGCCTATTCTTCGCAGACCTGCCGGTAGGTCAGGAAACCCCACCCGCCCATGCGGTGGGGTAGTCCATGTGCTCAGTAACCGCAAGTTGACACCAAAGGGATGATTTTGTCAAAGTGAATACAGAATAAAGTTAAGGCTTACCCTTTCAGCTTGTTTTTGTCTTTTCGGTCGCTTGGGTTGCGTGAAGGAGAGATCCCCTTTGGGCAGCCTTGAGGTGGCGGCTTTTTTAAGCTCTCTAGAGAAAGTAAAGATCGATCAACTGAACCAAGGGAGTTTTCCTATGCAACTGACCTATCGGGGTATTGCCCATGAGTTTGTTTCACCCTCTGCGGCGATTCAGAATCGGCAGGGCGTGCCGGCTCGGCATCGAGGTTTGGAGTGGAGCTGGCCAGCTCAATCCGTAGCCGTGGCGCTGCCTCAGTCTTTTGCCTTCATGTATCGAGGTGTGGCCCTCCAGTCTGAAACAAGGGTGACGGCGGCGAGCCCTGAGGTGAAAGGGATCCCGGCAGCAGTTGTCTCCCCTCAAGCCTCTTCTCGGAAACACTTTATGAGCTTGGTTGAGGAAACCCATCGGCGGAACCTGCTGCACCGGCTGCAGGAGCGCATCCGTTCTGCCCAAACCCGTGGGGATGAGCATTTGTTGCAGCAACTGGAGCAGGAACGGCAACTGTTGGCTTGAGGGCTGCCCTCTCTTATAAAAGGAGCCTGACGGAACCTGCAAATGCCGCATAATGGGGGACGGTTCCCAGGGATGTGGTGAGGGATCCCGGCAGCCGTTGGTTGTTGAGGCAGGGGTTAGGGCAGCGTGATAGAGGAGTCCGCCACGCAGGAGTCTTCCGCCCTGCCGTCCCGTTCTTTGCTCTCGGTGGCAGGGCTGGTGGCAGGGGCCACGCTGCTCAGCAAGGGCATGGGGTTTGTCCGGCAGGCTCTGATCGCGGCAGTCTACGGGTCAGGGCCGGAGTACAGCGCCTTTAGCATAGCCTACGTCCTGCCCGGCTTTTTGTTGATCTTGCTGGGTGGGATCAACGGCCCTTTCCACAGCGCCATCGTCAGCATTCTCAAAAAACAGCGGGATCCTGGCAGAGAGGATCCGACCGTCTGGCTGGAAGCGATTTCCACCCTAGTGGGCTGTTTGCTCTTGGCGGTGACCTTGGGCCTCTGGTGGGGAGCCGACTGGGTGGTGCGCCTGAATGCGCCAGGGGCCAGCCCCGAAGTCCACGCTTTGGCCGCTGCGCAACTGCGGATCATGGCCCCCCTGGCCTTGCTCTCGGGCTGGATTGGGATCGGCTTTGGGGCGCTGAATGCGGCCGAGCACTACCTCTTGCCCGCCCTCAGCCCCCTGATCTCCAGCTTGGCGGTGATCGGGATCCTGGTCACGTTGGGGTGGACAGGGATCCCGACGTTGCTAGCCTGGGGTGTGCTCATCGGCGCCATTGCCCAGTGGCTGGCGCAGGTGCCTCTGCAGATGCGGCTGGGGCTGGGGCGGCTGCGGCTGTGCTTTGAGTGGGGATCCCCGCAGGTGCGGGCGGTGGGCCTGCTGATGCTGCCGGCGGTGATCTCCTCCGGCATGATCCACATCAATGTCTACGTGGATCTCTTTTTTGCTTCTTTCGTGCCCGGGGATCGCACCATCGGCAACTTGGGCTATGCCCAGCTTTTGGTGCAAACCCCCCTGGGGATTCTCTCCAACATGGTGCTGGTGCCCCTGATGCCCCTCTACGCCCAGTTGGCGGGGGATGGATCCCGTTGGCCGGAGCTGCGCCAGCGCATCCGCCAAGGGCTGATGGTTACGGCCATCCTCACCCTGCCCCTTGCGATGGTGTTGGTGGCCCTGGCCGAACCTATCGTTCAAGTGGCCTACCAGCGCGGTCGCTTTGCGCCGGAGGTGACGCAGGAGGTGGCGGCCCTGCTGATGGCTTATGGGCTGGGGATGACCTGTTACCTGCTGCGGGATGTGTTGGTGCGCATCTTCTACGCCCTGGAGGACGGGGCTACACCTCTGCACATCAGCGGCCTGGCCATCGGCCTGAATGCCCTGCTGGACTTCCTGTTTTTGCCAACCTTTGGAGCACCGGGCATTGCCCTGGCTACGGCAGGCGTTAACCTGATGGCTCTGATTGGCCTGGGGATCCGCCTCCACCGGCGTCTGCCGGGGATCCCTTGGCGGGAGATGGGGCAGGCCCTGCTGCCCTTGCTGGGGATCACCACCTTGGCCGGGGCCCTCAGCCATTGGCTGTGGACGCAACTGCGCTCCCAGCAGATCCTGGGATCCCCTTTGATCACCGCCGCCCTCTGGGCCGGTCTGGCCGCCGGCATCGGTCTCAGCTTGTTTGCGGCGGGGGCCCTGTATTTGCGGATCCCGGAAGTGAACTGGCTGGCAGCCCGGATCCAGACGCGCTTGAGCAAGATTGCCAGCCGGCGATCTCCATCCAGACCCTAGGCAGGCCCGACTAGCTGATGGCTTCGAGGTAGTCTCGCACCCGGTTGCGCCGCTTCGGCTGCCGCAGTTTTTGCAGGGCTTTGGCCTCGATTTGCCGTACCCGCTCCCGCGACAGATCCAAGGCGCGACCAATTTCCGCCAGCGAGTAGGTGCGCCCATCTCCCAAGCCAAAGCGCATGCGGATCACATCCCGCTCGCGGCTGGTGAGATCCGCCAGCAACTGCTGCAGATCGCGATGCAGGGCCTCCCGCATCATCGTCTCTTCGGGGGAGATGTCGTCGGTTTCCAGCAGATCCCCCAGTTCGGTGTCTTTGTCTTTGCCCACCTTAGTTTCCAGAGAGACCGAGCGCGGCACCCGTACCAACAGCTCTCGTACTTGAGGCGGGGTCATCTCCAATTCGGAGGCGATATCTTCAATGGTGGGAGTGCGACCTTTTTCTTGGGAGAGCTTGCGCTGCGCCTTCTTGATCTTGTTCAGTTTCTCGGTGATGTGGACGGGCAGGCGGATGGTGCGGCTCTGGGTGGCGATGGCGCGGGTGATGCCCTGCCGGATCCACCAGTAGGCGTAGGTGCTGAAGCGATAACCCTTCTTGGGGTCGAACTTCTCCACCGCCCGCTCCAGGCCCAGCGTGCCCTCTTGGATCAAGTCCAGCAGTTCCAGGCCTCGATTTTGGTACTTCTTGGCCACCGACACCACCAGGCGCAGGTTGGCCTTGATCATGTGCTCTTTGGCACGATTGCCAGTCCGCTGGATCTGCTGCAGCTTTTCGGGGGTGAGGTTGGCCCACTCGGGGTATTGGTTGGCTTTGGCCACCCATTCGGCGGGAGTGGGATCCCGTCCCAGCTCCTTCTGCAGGCGCAGGCGTATGTCCAAGAGCTTCATGTAGTCTTGGACTTTTTGGGCCAGGGCCACCTCTTCATCGCGCCCCAAGAGGGGAACACGCCCGATCTCCTGCAGATAGAGGCGTACCAAGTCGGTGGAGCGACGAGTCGGCTCCTCTTCCAAAAACTCGCTTTCGGCCAGATCGACCTCTACCTCCTCCGGAGGATCGAGGAGATCGCCATCCAACAAAACATCGTTGAGTTCAGGTTCGTAGTTAGACATGTAGGGTGTTGCTGAAACAGCGATAGAGGCAGGCCGTCAAGTGGGCTGAGCAAGCAGTGGTGATGGCTGTAGAGCCGGTTGGGCTTAAGTATTCCCCAGTACCGAGGGCTTCGCGCTATCATCATCCAAACGGATGAAACACTGCCCTCAGCCCGACTTCATGCCCATACTTCACAGAGAAAAGCTGAAGTGGTGGAGGGGTCACCCAATGGGCGGAGCGTGAGCCCCTTATCATAACTTAATTATAGTTGCATTTCTCGGCTTAAACGCATGAGATCCAGCGTAGAGCTCCCCCAGCTCAATTGCCACCGCTACTGCCGAAAAGCGCACTGCCCTCGGGACAGTCTCTGCCGGCGAAGCCGGCAACCCATCCATCCTCAAGGTCTAGAGGGTCTAAACTTGAGAAGCAATGTTTTAAGTCATCTGTTAAGTGATCGGATGAGCCGTTCCCGTTCACATATTCTATTCGGCTTGCTGGCGGAGAAGCTCCCCGAAAAGTTAGATTTACCGAACCTACTGACTCCTGGCAGGATGGGCGCTGCTCAGATGCTTGGGATCGCCTTTGCGATGCCAGACGCCACGCTGACCGGGGAAAGAGTTTCAATCTTGGCGCTGACGGTGCTGCTGGCCATCGGCTTATTCTTTTTTCTGCGAGCCTCTGGCAAAGACCGCGTCGAAGCTCGTCTCTATTTTAGCAGTCGCAGCCTGGAGGAAATGGGATCCCTTCTCCGAAAGCACCTGGAAGAGCGGGCCTATTGCTTGCAGTCTGCCGATGCGGAGGGGATCGCCACCTTTGCGGGGCAGGCGCGGGCCAGCACCGGGTTGGCCGTTTTTTTGACGGGGCTGGCGGGGGCGGGGCTGGCCTGTCTGGCTTTGGTGCTGCAGGTGCTGGAGCCGGACTGGGGAGCCTGGCCCTGGACACTGCTGTTGGTCTCTCCTTGGGCGGGCTGGTACTACTGGCGGCGCAGCCACCGCCCGGAGCAGATCCGCCTGAGGTTGCAAGCGGCGGACTCGCCCCCCGGATCCCTGCTGTGGGTGGAGGGGCACCGGGATGAGCTGGAGGTGCTGGCCATTACCTTGGGGCTGCAAGAACGGGATCTGGAGCGGGGATAGACCTAGAGCTCCTTGGGAAAGGGGGGAGCCGGGAGCAAGGACAGTTGATCCCCTTGGGCGGGAGCGACGATCCCATCGGTCTCAGAGTCTTGTTCAGCCTGTTTTTTCTTGGCGGAGAGGCGGCTTTTCCCTTGGTTGCGCAGGCCCAGGCCGATGCGGCTGTGTTGTTCCACCAGGGCCAGCACCTGTTGGGCCCGCTCGATCACCGGCTGGGGCAGGCCGGCCATGCGCCCCACCTCGATGCCGTAGGAGCGGTCGGCTCCCCCCGGCTGCACCTGGTGCAAAAAGATGATGCGATCCCGGAGCTCTTTGACCACCACCTGGAAGTTGGCCACGTTGGGCAGCAGCGTCTCCAGTTGGTTGAGCTCGTGGTAGTGGGTGGCAAAGATCGTGCGGGCGCGCACCTGGGTGGCCAGGTACTCCGCTACCGCCCAGGCAATAGAGAGGCCGTCAAAGGTGGCGGTGCCGCGGCCAATCTCGTCCAAGAGCACCAGGGAGCGCTCGCCGGCGTGGTTGAGGATGTTGGCCGTCTCGTTCATCTCCACCATGAAGGTGGACTGTCCCGTGGCCAGGTCATCCACGGCGCCGATGCGGGTAAACACGCGGTCGCACAGGCCCAGCTCCGCCCGCCGCGCCGGGACAAAGCTGCCCATCTGGGCCAGGATCTGGATCAGCCCAATCTGGCGCAAGTAGGTGGACTTGCCGGACATGTTGGGGCCGGTGAGGACGATGAGATCCGGGCCGTGGGGGGATCCCAGGCGCACCGAGTTGGGGACAAACAGGCCCTGGGGCAAAGATTTCTCCACCACCGGGTGGCGACCCTCTTCGATGATTAAACGGCGATCTGCAGTGATCACCGGGCGGGTGTAGCCCTGCTGCACGGCCACCTCGGCTAGGCCAAACAGAGCATCGACGGCGGCCAGGGTCTGGGCCACCTGGCGGATGGCGGCAGCTTGGGATCCCGCCTCTTGGCGCAACTGCACAAACAGCTCGTACTCCCGCTGGTTGATGTCGGTTTGGGCGGTGAGGATGCGGGCTTCTTTTTCTTTGAGCTCGGGGGTGATGAAGCGCTCTTCGTTGGTTAGCGTCTGCTTGCGGATGTACTCCTTGGGCACCTGCTGCGCCTTGGCGCGGCTGATGCTGAGGTAGTAGCCAAAGGCCTTGTTGAAGCCCACTTTGAGGGTGGGGATGCCGGTGCGCTCGCGCTCGGTTTTCTCCAACTGGGCAATCCATTGGCGGTCTTGCTCCACCTGCTGCCGCAGCCTGTCCAGCTCAGCATCCACCCCAGGCCGGATCAGCCCCCCTTCGGTGAGAATGGGCGGGGGCGAGGGCAAGAGGGTGTGCTCGATGCGCCGGCCCAGGTCAACCAGAGCGGGATCCACCTGCTGCAGGCTCTGCAGGAGGGGAGTTTGGGCTTCGGCCACCAGCTCGGCCAGTTGGGGCAGTTTGCCCAGGGAGGATCCCAGGGCCACCAGCTCGCGCGGGTTGGCAGTGCCGGAGGCGACGCGGTTGGCCAGCCGCTCCAGGTCGTAGAGAGAGTCCAGCAGGGATCCCAGGCGGGTGCGCAGGGAGGGGTTTTCCAAGAGCTCCTGGATGGTGTCCTGGCGAAGGCGGATTTGCTCTCGATCCCGCAAAGGCTGCAGCAGCCAGCGGCGCAGGGTGCGCCCGCCCATGGCGGTGCGGCTGTGATCCAAGACCCAGAGCAGGGATCCGACAAAGGCCCCCTCGCGGATGGTCTGGGTCAGCTCCAGGTTGCGGCGGGTTTGGGCGTCCAATATTAGGTAGTCGGTGAGCTGGTAGGTGCGGGGCGGGCGCAGAAGCGGATGGCCCCCTTGGGGAGAGGGCTGCACCAGATTCTTTTGCGTCTCTTCCAGATAGTGGAGCAATCCCCCTGCCGCCCGAATGGCCAGCGGCAGCCCCTCGCAGCCCAAGCCCTCCAGGGAGCGCAGGCCATAGGTCTGCAGTAGGTTGTCCCGCGCCACCGCTAGCTCAAAGGGCTCCGCCGGGCGCAGGGTATAGGCGTACTGGCCGGGTAGGCCCAGGGGGGCTTGGGGATCCCCAGGCCGCATCAGGCCCAGGCCCAGCCCCTCTTCGGTGGGCAGCAGGATCTCCGCCGGCTGCAGCCGGGCCAGCTCCTGTTCTAGCTGCTCTTGCCCCTCACTCTGGCAGACCCAGAACTCGCCGGTGGAAATGTCGGCATAGGCCAGGCCCCAGGCGGTTTGCTTGGAGCCTCGCAGGCGGACAATGGCCGCCAGGTAGTTGTTTTGCCGCGCCTGCAGCAGCTCCTCCTCGATGACCGTGCCGGGGGTGATCACCCGCGTCACTTCCCGCCGCACCAAGCCTTTGGCTTGATCCGCCGGCTCCATCTGGTCGCAGACGGCCAGGGCATACCCTTTGGCCACCAACTGGGCGGCATAGCGGTCAAAGGCGTGGTAAGGGATCCCGCACATGGGCACCCGCCCGATGGCCCCCGCCTCTCGCCCGGTGAGCACCAGCTCCAGCTCCCGCGACACCAGTTGCGCGTCCTGGAAAAACATCTCGTAGAAATCCCCCAGGCGGTAGAGCAGGATGGCGTGCGGGTATTGCCGCTTCAGCTCTACGTAGTGCTGCATCATGGGGGTGAGCAGGGCGGGATCCACCTGCAGGGCATCCCAGGTGGGCTCAGGGGCAGCGGAAGAAGTCATAGCGCCAATACTTCAAGACGGCTCTGTCCAACCCAAGCTAGCCGGCTTCGGCCATTTTATTGGGGATCTTCCCCCCTCTCCTTGGGCAGCTCAGTGAAGGCAGACTTTGGTTTCGGGGAACAAGCCGGCCTAGGCGGCTGGGAGTGCCGATCCATCTCCCCTTGGCTCAAAGGGGGTCGAAGACTTATTAAAACTAACTTGCAATAGCCAAGAAAGCCTGTTATTCTGACAGCTACGTTTTTATTGAATCTAAGTCTCAACAAGCTAAGAAGCTCGGCAGGTTAGGGCTGCGCCGGGGTGGGTCTGGGTGCGCTGGCGAGCCGGCTGGGGCTGTCTTGTCTTGGGGATCTCCCCCTCTTAAAGGTCCAGAGGTTTGCGATGTTGGCCAAGCAAGAGCGTCTGTCATCAGGAGTTGACCCGGAGACCCGCTGGGGGCAGGCCAGGCGGATCCGCTCGCCGGTCGGCTTGATGGTTTTGCTACTGGGTGTCATCCTCTTGCTGCTTTGGATCTCAATTGCCTTGGGATCCGTTCCCATAACTTTTTCGGAGCTGTGGCAGGCCCTGTGGGGGCAAGGGGATCCGATCCGGCAGACCATTGTCTGGCAGTTGCGGCTGCCGCGGGCGCTTTTGGCCCAGTTGCTAGGGGCAGCCTTGGGGATGGCGGGGGCCCTGTTGCAGGGGATGTTGGGCAATGGGCTGGCGGATCCCTACCTGCTGGGCATCTCGGCGGGGGCGGGCCTGGCGGCCGTAGCGCTGCTCACCTGGGGGGAGTGGACGGCTTGGGTGCCCTTGGCAGCTTGGGTGGGCGGCGTGCTGACCACGGTGTTGGTGTATGGGCTGGCGCGCACCCGCTCCGGGCTGGCGGTGGAACGGCTGATCCTGGCGGGAGTGGCTGTCAGCGCCCTCTTTGGGGCGATCAGCTCTGCTTTGTTGCTCCTGGCCGATGAGCGGGTCCAGGTGGCCCTGACGTGGTTGATCGGCAGCCTGAGCGGGCGGGGTTGGCCGGAGGTGCGGGTGGCCGGGGTGTATATCCTGGTCGGGCTGGGGCTGGGCTGGGCGCAGGCGCGGGCTTTGAACCTGCTGGGCCTAGGAGAAGAGATGGCGGTGAGCTTGGGGATCCCGTTGGTGCGGACGCGGGTGACCATCGGCTTGGTGGCGGCTTTGTTGGCGGCGGCAGTCGTCAGCGTGGGGGGGTTGATCGGCTTTGTGGGGTTGGTGGTGCCCCACATGGTGCGCCAGGGGGTGGGATCGGATCACCGCTGGCTGTTGCCCCTTTCTGCCTTGGCGGGGGCGGCTCTGTTAAGCGGCGCCGATCTCCTCGCCCGGCTGGGGGCTGTAGAGCTGCCGGTGGGGATCGTCACGGCGTTGATGGGGGCGCCGTTTTTCGGCTGGCTGCTGCGGCAGCAGGAGGCGGGGCAATGAGGGCGGGCCGGCCGATTTTGCAGGCCGAGGCGCTGAGCGGGGGCTATGGCTCGCATCAGGTGATCCGGCAGGTGAGCTTCAGCCTGCAGGCGGGGGACTGGCTGAGCATTGTCGGCCCCAATGGCTCAGGCAAATCGACCCTGCTGCGGCTACTCAGCCGAGTGTTGGTTCCGCAGGCGGGGCGCGTACTTTTGGACGGTCGGGATCTGCACACCCAGCTCAGCCCGCAACAGGTGGCGCGGCAGTTGGCCCTTTTGCCCCAGCAGCCGCGGATCCCGACAGGGCTGACGGTGCGGCAATTGGTGAGCTTGGGGCGTTCTCCTCACCAGCCCTGGTGGGCGTGGCAGTTGCCGCGGGCAGATCGGCAGCGGGTGGAATGGGCGCTGGAGCAGACGGGACTGGGATCCCTGGCCCTGCGGCGGGTGGAAACGCTCTCCGGCGGCGAGCGGCAACGGGCCTTTCTGGCGCTAGCCCTGGTGCAGGAGCCGCAGGTGCTGCTGTTGGACGAGCCCACCACGTTTTTGGATCTGCGCCACCAACTGGAGCTGCTGGAGCTGTTGCGACGGCTGCAGCAGGAGCAGGGGCTGACGGTGGTTAGCGTGCTGCACGATCTAAACCTGGCCATTCGCTACAGCCGGCGGGTGGCTCTGCTGGGATCCGGCCAGTTGCAGGCCCTGGGATCCCCGCAGGCGGCCTTGACTGCTGAGAGGGTGCGGCAGGTGTTTGGCCTAGAGGTGGAGTGGATCCCAACGCCGGTGGGGCTCCAGCTTTGCCCCTTGCGCAGCGCAGACCCGGCAAGGCCCCTCTGGCTGGGAGGAAAGGGTGTTGAGGCGAAGGTTTGACTTGTTTCTGGTGGTTTTTGGGAGAGTGAGAAGTTATGCGAGTAACCGGCTGTGGCTGGAAGGCAGTGAGTTTGGGGCTGTGTCTGGGGCTGAGTTGGGGATCCCTGGCCCAGGCGCAACCCGCGGCTCGGATTCCTGAGACTCCTTTGCTGGCCCAGGCCACCCCTCGGGGGGCCACCACCATCCAAGAGCAGATTCGCGAGCTAGAAGCCCAGATCGAAGCTGCCCGTCGGCGGGGGGATCAGGCGGAAGTGGAGCGGCTGCAAGCGGATCTGCAGGTGTTGCAGCAGGGCACCCCTGTCTTCAGCCTGCAGCAGGTTACAGTCACCGGCACCCGCACGGAGCGCACCCTGGCCGACTCGCCGGCCAGCATCACCGTCATCGACCGGGAGCGCCTGCGGCGGGAGCTCATCCAGAACATCCAGGATCTGGTGCGCTACGAGCCGGGGGTGAGCGTGCGGCGAAATGTCCGCTATGGACTGCAAGACTTCAACATCCGCGGCCTTGACGCCAACCGGGTGCTGATCCAAGTGGACGGGATCCGGCAGCCGGAGCAGTTTTCCTTTGGCCCCTTCAACATCGGGCGGGACACCTTTGAGCTGGAGACCCTGAAGACGGTGGAGATCATCCGCGGCCCTGCTTCCACCCTCTACGGCAGCGATGCCCTGGGGGGCGTGGTAACCTACACTACTCTAGATCCAGTGGATCTGCTGGGGGAACGGGACAGCCATGTGGGCCTCTCCAGCCAGTACGACAGCAAAAACCAAGGCTTTGTCAACACCCTCAGCTTGGCGGGCCGCCAGGGGAACCTGGAAGCCCTGCTCATCTACACCCGCCGCGACGCCAGGGAGCCGGATATCAAGGCGGATCCCAGTTTCAAAGATCGGCAAACGGTGGAGGGGGACAACGTTTTGGCCAAGCTGGTTTACCGCTTCAGCCCCTTGGAAAGCCTCACCTTGACCGGCGAGTACTTCAACAGCCGCACCACCACCACGTTCTCGCGGCGCAACCTGGATCCCGCCGTCAGCTTATTTAGGGAAACCATCGACACCGAGCGCAGCCGCCTCAGTTTGGAGTATCGCTACGCCAACCCAGAGAATCCCGCTTTTGAGCTGGCCACTGTCCAGATCTACTACCAGCCCGCCCGCACCCGCGAGCCCAGTGTAGAGGAGCGCACCCTCACGGTGCAAGGCCGACCCGTACCGGTGCGGCGGGATACCTTCAACGAGCTGGTCAGCAACATTTTGGGAGCCAGCCTGCAGGCCCAAAGCCGCTTCCAAACCGGGGATCTCTCCCACCGCCTGGTGTATGGGATGGAGATCTCCACCACCCGCAACGAGCGACCTCGCAACCGTTTTCAGACCAATCTGCAAACTGGAGCAGTAACCCAAAACATTCCCCCAGATACCTTTCCCACCAAAGATTTTCCCGACTCGGACACCGTGCGCTTTGGGCTGTATGTGCAGGATGAGATCGACTTTGGCGGCGGCAACTTGACTCTGATCCCCGGCATCCGCTACGACACCTACAACCTCACCCCCAGCCCCGATGAAGCTTTCTTGAAAAGCGGGTCAGAAGCGGCCAGCCTCTTTGCCGATGCCGTCTCCCCCAAGCTGGGCCTAGTGTGGAGGATTAACCCCAACCTCACCTTTACGGCCCAGTACAACACCGGCTTTCGCGCTCCCCAATACAACGAGATCAACAGCGGCTTTACCAACCTGGTCAGCCCGGTTTTCCGCTATCGCACCCTCTCCAACCCCAACTTGCGCCCGGAAACCAGCCAGGGCTTTGAAGTGGGTTTGCGAGGGATCTACCCGCAGGCCAGCTTCAGCTTGGCGGCCTACTACAACACCTACAACGACTTTATCGAGGCATTCCGGGAGGTGGGATCCGAGCCCTCACCCCCCGGCCCCCCCGGCAGCCCGCCGCCCCCGCCGGTCATCCTGTTCCAGAGCCAAAACATCAGCCGCGCCCGTATCTACGGCGTAGAGGCGACAGGACAATATTTCTTTAGCCCCGACCTAACCGGTTGGAGCCTAAACGGCAGCTTTGCCTGGGCGGTGGGGGACAATCTTACAGAAAACAAGCCCCTGCTTTCAATCGAGCCGCTGACGGCGGTGCTGGGGCTGCACTACGACGATCCCAGCCAGGTGTGGGGGGCGAGGTTGGTGGCCACGCTGGTGGCGGATCCGCGGGATCCGCAGCGGGAGGTGGTGCGACCCAACCCCAACGCTCCCCCGCAGATTCCCTTTGTGCCCAGCGGCTATACGGTGGTGGATCTGCTGGGCTACTACAACCTAGACGACAACTGGCAGCTCAATTTCGGGGTGTTCAACCTCTTCGACGAGCGGTATTTTCTCTACTCCGAAACCCGCACCCTCTTTGTTGGCCCTGAAGTGGAGCGGCGGGCCCAGCCGGGGCGCCATGTGGCCCTCAGCTTCTCCAGCCGCTTCTAGGACTCCCCGCCAGACGTGCCCATCGAGATAGCCCCGAGCCATGCTCGCCAAACCCCCCACTCGCACCGACCGGGGATCCGCTTCTTTGCAGAGGGGCTCCCACCCTCGGCTTTTGTGGCGCCTGCAGATGGGGTATTGGCAGCAGGCAGGCATGGCCTACGGGGTGGGTCTGGCCTGGCTGGAGCTGGGCCTGTGGGGGGTGGCGCGGGGCCAGAGCTCTGAGGGGCTGCGCTGGATTGGCTGGGGCGAGAAGCTGCTCAGGGCGGCCCTGCTGGCGGGCTATTGCTCCCTTGCTCTCTCGGTTGCCTGCACCTCGCTGGAGGATCTCCCTGAATTGCCTGGGCAAAGTCGGGAGCTCCGCCCGCTGCGCTGGGAGACTTTGCTCTCGCTGCTTTTGCATCTGTTGGGGCTGCTGGGGTGGGGATCCCGACCTCTGAGAGAACCCGAAGTGCGGATCCCGGTCACGCTGTGGCTGGAGGATCCCCCGCCGGCCCAGCTTGAGGCGGCTGCAGAATCAGCTCTGCCTGACCCAGCGGAGGAGCCGACCCAGCCGGCCTCGGAATCCCCCCCTGCGGCTGCCCCACTCCCGCCCGATCCTGCACCCCAGCAGATTCAAGCTTCTTCACTGACAACTTTGCCAACGCCGCCCCCCACGCCTGTTCCCACGGCGAAGCTGGGGCCGACCCCTACACCCACGCCGATGGCCGCCCCAACCCCTCCGCCGCCCTCCCCAACACCGACGGTCACCCCCTCACCGCAGCAGCCCCCTCCAACTCCGGTGGCTACCCCCACGGCCGCACCTGTGGCCAACAGGCCGCCCTCTGGGGCTGCTACGAGCGCTCCCATTCCCCGCTTCACCCCCCTCATCCAAGGGATCCGTTCGGGTGGCGGGGGCACTGCCGGGAGCAAGGGATCCGAATCCAGCGCTCCTGGGAGGGGTGTCGTTGCTGGCCTCGGTGGATCCCAGGCGCAGGGGTCTGCGCCGACAGCAGGAGAAGGGGCTGGGGAGGCTTCCACTCCTACCTCCTCGCCTGCAGCAGTGGCTGCCAATCCGGACATCCTGGCCCGCCCCATTCCGGGTCGCAACCCGCCGCCACAGTACCCTCCCCAAGCCCGCCGCCTCGGCCAGCAAGGCCAAGTGCTGTTGCGGGCCAGGGTGGATGCCCAAGGGCAGGTGCAGCAGGTGGAGATCCTCTCTTCCAGCGGCTTCCCGGCCCTGGACAGGGCCGCACAAGAGGCGGTGCAACGCTGGCAATTTAGCCCCGCCTTGAGAAACAACACCCCGATTGAGTCGTGGGTGACGGTGCCGATTCAATTTACCCTCAATTGACTGTTTTGGAGATTGTCCATGCCGTCTTCTCTTTCTCGCCGTCAACTTTTTGTCCTTGGCCTGGCCAGCCTGGGGGTCTGGGGGATGGGTCGCCAGGCCCAAAGCCAGATCCCGCCAGCTCCGGTTCGGCGAGTGGCCAGCCTCACCTCCTTGACCGCCGATATTCTCTATCGCCTGGCCCCGGACAAACTGGTGGGGATCCCGGCCGGACGTTTGCTGGAGGCGGATCCCCGCTTTCAGGGCATAACTCGGCTGGGGCTGGGCAACCAACCTAACCTGGAGCCAATCGTGGCCCTGCAACCGGACTGGGTGGTGGGGGCCAGTGGCTTGCACACGGCTCTGGCAGAACGATTGCAGGCATTGGGGATCCCCACCTATCTCACGCAGGTGGACAGTTGGGCTGCCCTGGAAGCAACCATCGCCACTCTGGCTGCGGCTGTGGGAGTGGATCCGGATCCCTTGCTGCGGGAGTACGGATCGCTTTTGCCCCAGGAGCTGCCCCCGGTTCGCCCCAAAACCCTGCTTTTGGTCGGCACCCAGCCGATTCTTGCTCCCAACCGGCAAAGCTGGGCCGGGGATCTGCTGGAGCGCTTTGGCGCCGACAACCTAACGGCTGCCCTGCAAAGCCAAGGGCAATTTCGCGGCTATGTCACCCTTGCGGCAGAGCGCATCCTGGAAGCCAACCCCGAGGTTTTGTTGGTGGTCAACCCGGAGGCGGCGGATCCCTTGGCGTTTTTCCGGGCCCGCCCCTTTTGGAACCAGTTGAAAGCCGTTCAAACCCAGAGGGTCTATGGATTTGACTACTACGGCTTGGTCAACCCCGGCAACCTAGAGAAAATTAGAGCGGCCTGCGAGCAGTTGGCCCGCGTTTTTTTGGAGGGCTGACCCAAGGGAACGCGGGAGATGGCCTTTTTGCTTGAAAAATTAAAAAATTATTGTTGAAATACCTTTCTAGTCCAAGCTGTAGCGGGTGAGGCGCTGCACCTGATCGGAGCTGAGGCCCAGCTCTTGGGCAATCTGGGCAGCCACCCGATTCGGATCCAGCTCCGGAAATTCAAATTCCAGCTTGCGCAAATGGGGATTGGTGGTCGTCACCTCCACCTTAGTGTAGCCACGGGAGCGGCGGATCTCCGCTTGGATGGAGAGAATATCCAGGGTTAGGATGGCTTGCTGCTGGCTGCGAATGGCCAAAGGCTGCGCCTGCGGGCGGGGACGGCTCAGCACTTGGCCGGTCACCCATTCTCCACCCACCCCAAACAGGATCCCGGCCAGGGGCAAGACCAGCCAGAAGTCGGCCCCCAAGCTGGGCCAGAGCGCTCCGCGCCGCTTACGCGACTGAAGAAGCTTGAAGAGGTTCGCCATGCCTTGAGGGATCCGGGAAACAGCTTTTCTCCGCCATCCTAGCCTGGCAGAGTGGGATCGGTGGGTAGCAAGCGGGACATGCGCATTTTGTTGGTGGAAGACGACCCGGAGCAGTTGGAGCCTTTGCAGGCTGCTTTGGCCAAGTGCGGCCATGTGGTGGACTGCGCCAGCGAAGGGGAGACGGCCGCTTGGCTGATGGAGGAGAAAGCCTACGATCTCCTCATCTTGGATTGGATGCTGCCAGGATCCAGTGGGATCCAACTCTGTCGACAGTACCGCCGCTTGGGGGGATGCGCACCGGTGCTGATGTTAACCGCCAAGGATGCCACATCGGACATCGTGCAGGGGTTGGATGCGGGGGCAGACGACTACCTGGTCAAGCCGGTGGATCTCCTAGAGCTGCTGGCGCGGGTGCGGGCGTTGGGGCGCCGTTCCCCCCAATGGCAAGGCGACAGCCTCAGCCTCGGATCCTTGCAGTTGCATCTGGCCAGCCTCATCCTGGAGCGGCAGGGGCGGCAAGTGCAGCTTTCGGGCAAAGAGTTTCAGTTGATGGAATACCTGATGCGCCATCCCAACCAGGTGCTCAGTCGCGGCCAGATCGAACAGGCGGTGTGGGAGTGGGGCTGTGAGCCGGAAAGCAATGCCGTGGCGGCGCTGGTGCGGCGGTTGCGGTTACGGTTAAAGGAGGTGGAGGCCCAGGATTGGCTGGAGTCGGTGTATGGCCAGGGGTACCGGCTGCGCATCCCCTCCCCGGCAGCAGACCCATAGAAGCAGTTCCTTAGGGGTGGCATGGAGGCCAAAAGAGCCGGGCCAAAGCATTCTCTCCCGCGGCTGGGCTGGGACTGGGCTTCTCTGAGGCCAACTCTTCAGCAGCACCTGAGCCGGAAGGCCGCGACAGAAGAGGCAGGGCTGTTTCAGCACAGCCGCCGTCGCTTGGCCCGCAGCTTTGCCGGGGTGATGGGCGGGATCCTGGTGGTGTTTGCCGCCCTCTTTTACCGCTTGGAAGTGGAGAACCGGTTGCAGGCTTTTGACGAGGAGCTGCAGGGTCAAGCCCGGATTATGGCAGCCGCCATCAAGTACGAGCTGCGCCAGGGGCAGTGGCGGCTGGTCTTGAACGAAGTGCCTTTCTTGGGGAGCAAAACCCAGCCCCTCGAGCATCACCTGGCCTACGTGCGCTGGTTCGATGCCGCCGAGCCCGGTGGGGCAGAGCCGCTGGGATCCCTGCGCCAATACACGGGATCCCCCCCTCCGCTGGAGCTGTTGGCTGGCTCTCCCCACCACCTGTCCTTGGGGTTTGAGACGGTGGCGGAGGAAGGGGGCAGGCTGCTGCGCCAGCTCACCCTGCCGGTGCAACAGGAGGAGCAGATCCTGGGCTACTTGCAACTGGCGGTGCCCCTGGAGCCGCTGCAACTGAGCTTGGGCCGGCTGCGCTGGGGGCTGGGGATCGGGATCCCGCTGACGCTGGGGTTGATCGGCGGGGCCGGCTGGATCTTGGGGGGGCTGGCCATGCAGCCGATTCGCCGCTCCTACGAGCAGTTGCAGCGCTTTACCGCCGATGCTGCCCACGAGTTGCGCGCCCCCCTGGCCGCCCTGATGAGCAATGCCCAGATGGCTCTGCTTGCCCCGGAAGAAGCACAACCCCGTTTGGAAAAAGTGGTGAGCAGCGCCCGCCGCCTCAGCGGGTTAATCGATACGTTGCTGCAGTTGGCCCGCCAGCAGGGATCCCTGCCTTGGGAGGATCTGCCCCTGGTGGATTTGCGGGAGCTGGTGCAGGAGCTGGGCGAACAATACCGGCCCCAAGCGGAGTCCCTGGGGCTTCGCTGGCAATGCGACCTGCCGGGGCCTGCTGGGAAATGGCGGGTGCGCGGGGAAGCGGCTCTGCTGCGGCAGGCGGTTGAAAACCTGCTGCGCAATGCCCTGCAGTACACCCCCGCCGGCGGCACGGTGCAACTGAGCCTGGAAAGCCGGCGCCATTGCGTTTGCATCCACGTGAGGGACACGGGCCTCGGCATCCCGCCTGAGCACTTGCCCCACCTGTTCGAGCGGTTTTACCGGGTGGACACGGCCCGCGCCCGCCATACAGGGGGATTTGGGCTGGGCCTGGCCTTGGCCCACCAGATCGTCACCGCCCATCGGGGATCCCTGCGGGTGGCCAGCCAAGTGGGAGAGGGGTCGGTGTTTACAGTGGAGCTGCCCTTGTCATCTTCACGTCATTTTCTTTCGCCATCCTCAGGATAGGCCGCAAGGGAAAGCCCACTGAGCCAACCCCAAACCGGCTTGTCCTGTCGATTGGAGTTTGTAACCATGACGATTCGTGCTTCCTTCACCGGTGCCCTCGGCTGTTCCCTGCCGATTTTGCTGCTCCTCACTCCCCTGGTGCTGGGATCCCCGGCGCAAGCCCAGCGGGGCCGCCGCCCGGCTCTTGGAACCGCAGCCCCCGTGCCAATGCAGCCGAGTTGGCAGAGCCCGCGGGAGCTGGAGCGGGCCAGCCACGACCTGGCCAAAGCCCAGCGGCACCTGGCGGAAGCCAGCTTCTTCGCCCAGCGGGGATCCTCTCCGGAAGCCGCCCGTCTCCTGGAGCTGAGCCGCCAGAGCTTGGCCGAGGCCCAGAACGCTCTGCAAAGGGGGAATGTCTTCGCCGTCCGCGAGCAGGCCAAAGCGGCGGAAAACTTGGCCAAAGCCGCCAAGGCGCTCTACGAAGCGGAGTTGGGCTTTGGGATCCGTCCTGGCCGTTCCTTCTTTGAGGCCCCCTTGCGCGCCCAAGAGTCCCTCAGCCGGCTGCAGGCGGAGATGGCCTTCGCCAACATCACCGCCGGCCCTGTGGCCGAGCTGCAGCAGCAAGCCCAGCAGTTGTTGAGCAGGGTCAATACCGATCCGGGCAGCTACACCTTCGCCGACTACAGCCGCAGCAAGGCTGCCCACCACTCGGCCCGCGCTGCGTTGCATCTGTTGGCGGCAGAGCGCCTGAGCGGTTTGGGATCCCTGGGCAGCCTCTAAGCGCCCCCTGGTTGAGGCAGCCCGCTCTCTTCTCCTAACCCTGCAGCAGTTGCGTTAGAGTAAAGGCCCCCGCCGCGGGGGCCGTTCTTGTTCCCAGAAATCCAGAGTCAATAGCCCACCCTCGTCGAGTGTACCTGCGTTTTCTGCACCTGTGGCACTTCCGCAACTACCGGGATCAGGGGATCCCCTTCGAGGCGCCCAAGACCATCCTGGTGGGGGAGAACGCCCAGGGCAAGACCAACCTTTTGGAGGCAGTGGAGCTCTTGGCCACCTTGCGCTCGCGGCGGGCCAGCCGGGATCGGGAGCTGGTGCAGCAGGGGGAAGAGAAGGCGCGGATTGCCGCCACCGTGGAACGGCTGGGGGTGGCCCACGAGCTGGCAATGGAGCTGCGCAGCCAGGGGGGGCGATCCCTGAGGGTTAACGGCCAGGTGCTACGGCGACAATCTGACTTTTTGGGGCAGGTGAGTGCCGTGGTGTTCTCCAGCCTGGATCTGGAGCTGGTGCGAGGGGGGCCAGAGGCGCGGCGCCATTGGCTAGACGGGGTGTTAATCCAACTGGAGCCTGTTTATGCCGACTTGGTGGAGCAGTATCGCCAGATCCTCAAGCAGCGCAATGCCCTCTTGAAGCAGGATCCCAAGGATTCCATCCCGCCGACGCAAGGAGCCGCCAGCAACAAAGCTTCTCAGATGGCCTTCTGGGACGCACAACTGGCCACCAGCGGCAGTCGTATCGTGCGCCGTCGCGCCCGGCTGTTGCAGCGGCTAGAACCCCTGGCCGCCCGCTGGCACCAAACCATCAGCGGCGGACGGGAGACCCTCAGCCTCACCTATCGCCCCCAGGTGCCCCTGCCGGATCCCCAGGCCGATCCCGCGGCGGTTCAGGCCCAATTCTTGGCAGAGATCCGCGCCAAGGCTGCTGCCGAACAGGCCCTGGGCACTTCCCTGGTCGGCCCCCACCGGGACGAGGTGGAGCTGAGCCTCGACGGACGGCTGGCTCGTGCCTACGGATCCCAGGGGCAGCAGCGCACCTTGGTCTTGGCCCTCAAACTGGCGGAGCTGGAGCTGATTGAGCAGGTGAAGGGGGATCCGCCCTTGCTGCTGTTGGACGACGTGCTGGCGGAGCTGGATCTGCACCGCCAAAACCAGCTCTTAGGGGCCATTCAAGAGCGGGTGCAAACTTTGGTTACCACCACCCACCTAGGATCCTTTGACACCGCTTGGCTTAAGGGAGCGCAAATCCTTCACGTGCACCAGGGGCAGATCTCTCCCTCCCCCGCCTCACTCCCCTTGGCTTAAAGCAAGCCAATCCCCCAGCATACTCCCCTCTCCCTCTGGGAGAGGGGCCGGGGGTGAGGGCTGACTCCCTCTGGGAGAGGGGCCGGGGGTGAGGGTGCCTCTGGGAGAGGGGCCGAGGGTGGTCGTGTGAGCGGCGCGGAGCGCTTGGGCTCAGAGCCGCCCGCGATCCAGGCTGCGATACTGAATCGCCTCGGCGAGGTGGGTGGGGGCGATGGCCTCGGCGCCCTCCAGGTCGGCGATGGTGCGGGCCACCTTGAGAATGCGGTCGCTCCCCCGCGCAGAGAGGCCCAACTTTTGGATGGCGCTCTCCAAGAGTTTGCGACAGGGATCCGAGAGGGTACACCACTGCCGCAGATGGCGAGATTGCATCTGGGCGTTGCAGTGGATCCCGGGTTCGTCCTGGAAGCGCTGCCGTTGGCGTTGCCGCGCCCGTTCCACCCGCTGCCGCACCGCTTGGGAGGATTCGCCACCCTGCGCGCGGACAATTTCTTCCGGCTTGAGGCGGTTGACCCGCACCTGCAGGTCGATACGATCCAACAGCGGCCCGGAGAGCTTGGACCAGTAGCGCTCCCGCTGCTGCGGCGTACAGGTGCAGGGCTGGACGGGATCCCCGTAGAAGCCGCAGGGGCAGGGGTTGGTGGAGGCCACCAGGGTGGTTTGGGCGGGAAACTCTAAAGAAACGCGGGCGCGGGAGATGGTAACCTTGCCGTCTTCCAAAGGCTGGCGCAGCACCTCCAGCACCTCGCGGCGAAACTCGGTCAGCTCGTCCAAGTACAGAATGCCGCGGTGGGCCAGCGAGATCTCACCGGGTTTGGGGTAGGGGCCACCACCCACCAGCGCCACGGAAGAAGCCGAATGGTGGGGAGCCCGAAAGGGCCGCTGGGCGATCAGGGCGGTCTGTCCGCCCAGGTGGAGATTTTGCCGCAACAGGCCGGCTGCCGAGTAGATGCGGGTAATTTCTAACATTTCTTCCCACTGCAGCCGGGGTAAAATGCCGGGCAGACGCCGCGCCAGCATGGTTTTGCCCGCTCCCGGACTGCCCACCAGCAACAGGTTGTGCCCGCCGGCCGCCGCGATCTCCAAGGCCCGTCGGGCGTGTTCTTGTCCCTTCACGTCGGCCAAATCCAGCAGGGGTTCCGCCTCAGTTGGCAGCATCTGCTCCGGCTGGATCCGCACCGGCTGGACCCCTTCCGGGTTTTGCAGCCAGCTCACCACCGCCGCCAAAGAGGGCAGCCCATACACCTGGATCCCTTGCACCAACGCTCCTTCCGGGCCGTTTTCCCGGGGCACCACCAGGCGGCGGATCCCCATCTCGGCGGCGCTGGCGGCAATGGGCAAAACTCCTGCCACGGGACGCAGGGTGCCATCCAGGGCCAATTCCCCCAGCATCAGGGTGTTGGCCAGCGCTTCTCCCTCAACCACTCCTGCGGCTGCCAGAATGCCGATGGCGATGGGCAGATCGAAGCTGGGGCCTTCTTTGCGCAGATCGGCGGGGGCCAAGTTAACAATGATCCGCCGCTGCGGCAGGGCAAAGCCGGAGTTCTTGATGGCCGCCCGCACCCGCTCTTTGGCCTCTTGAACGGCCGTGTCGGGCAGCCCCACCAGGGTGATCTGGGGCAGCCCACCGCCAACGTCCACCTCCACCGTAACCCGCACGGCCTTGAGTCCCAGCAGAGCAGCGGAGGTCACTTGGGCAAACAAGAAGATCGCCTCCACGAGCATCTCAACTCATCCTGGCAGAAGTTTTGGCGGCACGCCCCCCGCCCGCCCAATCCAGCGCTTTCCCCCAGCTGCATTCCCGAAAGGAGAACGTCACAATCAACGTTGAGAACGCCCATCGAGCCGCTCCCCCATCTCGTCCTCGTCATCGGGCTGCGTGAGATTGCGTGTGGATTCCTCTCCTGCAATGGGATCCCTTCCTGATCCAGAACTGTTTTATATGCTGAGCTCCGATGGGCGATTGGGGGCGTTGGGGGGTGACTGGGAAGCCTGCCTGGGCTACACGCCTGCCGAGTTAGGGAAGCTACCGACCCCTCTGGTGGAAAGGCGCTTGGGCTGGTCAAGCAGTTCGCGTCAGCGGGACGGAGTCCTCTCTGTTGATCGGAAGCGCCCGCCCTGTGCTCCACAGCCCCCCTCGCCGAACAGCGACGGCGATAAGGTTGGATCCTCAACTCTCCTCTCTGCCCAGCAGCGCTATTTGGTCACCCCAGTTGAGAACCAACAGCGCCTTCTCTGGAAACCCCCAGCCGCCAGCAGATCTATTACCAGCAGATCTATTGGTAGAGCTATACAGCCTGTGGAGCCAGCCGCGTTTACGTGTTTGAGTCGGGTAAGCTGATGCAGGTGATGAACAATTTGCTCTCCAATGCCGCTAAATTTTCCCTGTTGGGAGAAACCGTCCGCATCTGGGCCGAGCTGGTTCCAGAAGGAATCCGGGCCTGTGTGCAGGATCGCGGGCCGGGGATCCCGGAGGCGTTTCGGACCTGCATTTTCCAAAAGTTCGCCCAAGCTGATGCTTCCGATACGCGGCAGAAGGGGGAGACGGGCTTGGGTCTGGGCATCAGCAAAGCGATTGTGGAGCGATCTGGCGGCAGCATGGACTTTGTGTCTACACCGGATCAGCCGGGTACTACCTTACCATTCGCGCCTTGGTGGGAGCAAAAAGCAGGCGCGCCCTTCTGGGCCAACTGAGGGAGAACCCTTATCTCTAGGAGGCTGATCCCGGTGGTCTTTCCTGCTTCTGAACCTTCCTTGGGTCTTTCTTCGGGCTCCCCTGAGTTCGACAATCTTGACGATCTTGGGGAACAGGTGCAGCGGTTTGCCCGGCGCTACCGGGGGCAGGTGGCGCAACTCAGCCCGCCAGAGCTGGCGGCGGCACTTCAGGAGTTGGCCAAGCTGACGCAAAGGATGCAAGGGATCCTGTCTGAGGCCAAAACCACGGCTGGCGCGGCAGAGGCAGCTTGGCAGAGGCTGGAGCAGGTCATCTTTTTCCAAAACCAGCTGTTGTTTTTCCCTCTGGAGCTGCAATCTCTACCTGCCGTTCCTGCCACTGGCCCGGCGGAAGGTGCTCCCCACAACCCAGAGGGTCAACGCCCAGGCGAGCCCGAGCTGCAGCCCTTTCGCCAATTCTTGTGTCGCCTCCGCCATCAGCAGGGCCACCAACAGCCCGAGCCTCTGGAGCGCCTGCTCCACCAACAGTACCTGACAGGACGGTTGGCTTGGCGGCAGTTGTGGCAGGTGACCCTGAACCCGCCTACGGCGCTCCCAGATCACACCCTCGTTCGGCTCCAGAGCTTAGAGACCCACAGCAGCGCCGAAATCCGTTGGGATGCCTATCAGCGACTGGGTCAGTACCTAGAGGCCCATGCGGAGCTGGGGGGATTTATCCTCAGCACCCTGATCCGCGACCACCTGTGGGAGGCCCAATGGCGGGGCTATGACTGTGTTGCCGAGCTGTACCTGGCTCGCCACGGCCTGACTCAAACCTTTTTGGAGAACCTACTGGAAGGGATCCGCGATCGGTTTGACCTGTTCCAGCGCTACTACCGGCTCAAAAGCCGAACAATGGGGCGTTCCATCCGCATCTGCGATTTGCATGCCCCCTGGGAGGATCCCGTCCCCCTCTTGACTGCTGCCGAGGCCACCTCTCTGGTCTGGGCTGCTTTGCAGGACTTTTGCCCCGAGTGTGCGGCCCAGGCCAAACCCTGGCTACTCGAAGTCGGCTCTGAAGCAGACCAGCCCGAGTCCTCGCCCAGACCGGGAGAAACGGGATTCCTGTTGCAGACCCTTGCGGCCATCAGCCGGCGGCTCCGGCCTGAGGATCCCCAAGTTTGGCTGGATCTGGAGGAGATGCAGGGGAGGGGCTACGCACCGTCGGCGCAAATGTGGGGCGTGCAGGTTCACACCGCCCTTTTGCAGCAGATATTCCTGGATCACCTGGTCGCCTCGGCAATGGGATCCCCTCGCTCTGCTCCTTACGATCCAGAGGGGCAGCGTGCCGGCAGCCTGAAGTTGGCCCAGGCCGTGTTGATAGGCCATCTGGAGGCGCAGTTGCAGGCGGTGTTTTACCAGAGCTTGATCGGTCGGCTGGAGCTGCTCCTGTATCGGTCGGGGATCCCGGAAAACGGTGCAACCTTTCCCCTCTGGGTGAGCGAGGAGTGGCTGAAACTGTGTCAAGAGCTGTGCGGAGATGCGGTGGAATTGTTGCCGGAACACCAGTTCCGCTGGGTGGGGATGCCGGAGCTGTTTCTCCGCCCCTTCAGCGCCTATCAAGCCAGCCTTGCCAGCTTGGTAGCCATGGCCTGCCACCGTCGCTATCGTAGTTCTCCGCGCAACTTTCTGCCCCACTACCTCCACTGGCTGGCCAGCCCGCCCGGATCCCTGACTCTGGAAGAGACCACCCAAAGGCTACAGGCGGATCTGAGCGATCCGGAGGGGGTGTTACAGGCGCTGGAGGAACTGGAGCATTGGATCGAAACGCTCGAAAAGCTGCTGGAAGAGGATCCAGATCACTAGGTTCTGAATAAACTACCCCACCGCGTAGGCGGATGGGGTTTAAGGACTCCGTCCCGCTGTCGCGGACAGAGAGCAAGCAAGCCCCGGCCCCCCCGTATACAGGGGGAAAGAGGGGGTACAGTGCGGGGCTCCTGCGGCTTCTAGCTGACAGATTCTCCAAGCCATCCACGCTCACCGCTTGCCCAAGCCCAGCGCCTTTTCCACCTGTTTGGCCGCGTAGGCCATGGCAAAACAGCAGATGAAGTAGATCACGCCGATCACAAACAGCACCTCCCGCTGAGTGCCCAGCCAATTGGGGTTGGTGAACACGACCCGACCTGCCTGCAGCAGGTCGATCAGGCCGATGATGAACACCAGGGAAGTGTCTTTAAAAAGGGTGAGGAACTCGTTCACCAGAGCTGGAACGGCTGCCCGCAACGCCTGGGGCAAAATCACCAAAGCCGTCACTTGAAACGGGTTCAAGCCCAGCGCCCGTGCTGCTTCTAGCTGTCCCAGGGGGATCGACTGCAGGCCGCCCCGCACATCCTCGGCCACATACACGGCTGTGAACAAGATAAAGGCCACCTCCGCCCGGATGATCAAGTTGACGCTGATGCCCCCCAAAAAGAAGGGCACCAACAGCCAGGCGGCAAACAGAATGGTGGTCAGAGGTAACCCCCGCACCAGCTCGATCACCAGTGTGCAGAAGATTCGGATTACCGGCAGCGCCCGATTGGCCCGACCCAGCGCCAGCAGCACTCCAATGGGGAAACCAATGATCATGGCGGCTGCTGCCAAGATCAGGGTCAGCAGCAGTCCCGACAGTTGCTCAGAGCGCACCGCCGGCCAGTTGGGGCCCAGCTCGCCCAGCAGCAGCTCCAGGCAGAGGGGCAAGATCAAGGCCCAAACCCAGATGGAGGGCAGCCGCCAGGCTTCTCGACCGCGGCTGAGGGCAACAGCGGCAAAGGTCACTCCAGAGCAAGCGGCCAGCCACCCCTGCGATTGGGTTCCCAAAGGCAGGAAAGCAGCCAAGCCCATGGCGGCTCCCAAGAGGATGAGGTAGTGCAGCAGCACACCGCCCCAAGCTCCTCCGGCTACCCCTAAGGTGGCCAGCACAACCCCCAACACAGCCCACACCCGCCACAGTTGGTCGCTGGGGTAGGTGCCGGTGGTCAAGATCTTGAGGTTGGCCGGGATCACCTCCCAGCGGGCTTGGGTAAAAGCCCAGTTCCAGAACAGGGAAAGGGCCCAAGCCAACACCCAGGCGGAGGCCAAGGTGAGCAGGGTGCTTAGCCAGGAGTCGAACAGGTTGCGGCGTATCCACCCCAGAGGACTGGGTTTGTCCGCGGGGGGTTCGCCAGGCGAGAGAGTGCTGGACATGGGCTAGCGCTCCACCAACTTGACGCGGGCATTGAGCCAGTTCATGCCGTAGGAAACCAGCAGATTGATTCCCAAATAGGCAGCCATGAGGATGGCGAACATCTCCACCGAGCGTCCCGACTGGTTGATGATGGTGCTGCTGATGTTGAACAGGTCAGAAAAACCGACGGCGATGGCCAAGCTGGAGTTTTTAATCAGGGTAAGATACTGAGTGTTCAAAGAGGGGATCATGATCCGCAGCGCCTGCGGCACGATCACCAGGCGAAAGGTTTCCAGCTCTGACAGGCCGATGGCTCGGGCCGCCTCCCACTGCCCCCGCGGCACCGCCAAAAAGGATCCCCGCACCACTTCGGCGATGTAGCAGCCGGTGTAGGTGACCAGGCCCAGCATCATGGCGGTAAACTCTGCCGAAAGCTGGATCCCACCCCGGAAGTTAAAGCGCTCCAGCACCGGCACATCCAGCCGCAGCGGTGGTTCGGGGAAGAGCACCCAGCAGGCCACCGCCAGCAGCGCCACCCCCCCGGCCACCCACAGGTTTCGCTGCCGGGATCCCAGCTCGGGCCGGCGAGCCAGCAGCAACCTGTGGATCCCCCACCCGGCCCCGATCAAGATGGCCAGCGTGGGAACCAGCCAGCCACTGGGATCCAAGCCGGGCAGCTTGACTCCCCGTTGGTTGATGAACACCAGCCCGCCGAGAGAGAGGCTGTTGCGCACCCCTGGCAGGGTGAGGATCACCCCCTGGTACCAGAAGATCACGATCAACAGCACCGGCACGTTGCGAAAGATCTCGGTGACCACTGCGGCCAACTGGCGGGCCAGCCAGTTGCTGGAGAGGCGGGCCATCCCCAAAACAAAGCCCATCGCCGTCGCCAAGACAATGCTGACGGCGGACAGCCAGAGGGTGTTCAGGGCTCCCACCAGCAGGGCCTTCAGGTAGCTCTCGGAAGGGTCGTAGGGGATCAGCCCCTCGGTGATGCCGAAGTTGGCGGAGTTGCCCAAAAAGCGAAACCCCAAGCTGATGCCCAGGCGGCGCAAGCTGGCGAGGAGATTCTGGGTGAGGATCCCAAACACCAGCAACACAGCCACGACAAAGGCCGCCTGCAGCAGGATCTTCAGGATGCGCTCATCCCGCCACCAAGGGGGGCGCAGGTGGGGCTGGTCAGATAGAGCGGTCATGAGGCGCGAGCGAAAGTCCAAGATAGAGGGCCAGGGATCCCTGACCAAGCGGGATCCCTGGGGCGACGGCTCCCGGATTTCTGGACAACCGCTTAGCGAAAAGGTGGCGCGTACTGGATCCCACCCTGAGTGTAGGGCCGGTTCAAGCCCCGAGCCACCCCTAAGGGCGTCAAGTGCCGGTCAAAGATCTCGCCGTAGTTGCCCACCGCCTTGATGACCTTGACCACCCAATCCGGCTGCAGGCCCAGCAGCTCTCCCAGGTTGCCCTCCTGGCCCAAGAAGCGGCGAATGTCGGGATCCTCCGATTTGAGGAACTCTTCCACATTGGCGCTGGTGATCCCTTTTTCTTCCGCGTAGAAGAGGGCGTAGACCGTCCAGTTCACAATATCAGAGAAGCTCTCGTCGCCGTGAGGAACCAGAGGCCCCAACGGCTCTTTGGAGATCACCTCCGGCAAGATCACATGGTCGTCGGGAGCAGCCAAACTGGCGCGGCGGGAGATCAGAGCGCTTTGGTCGCTGGTGATGGCGTCGCAGCGGCCTTCTTCGTAAGCGTTAAAAGAGGAATCATCGCCGTCGAAGGTCACCGGTGTGAAGGCGATGCCGCGGGCCCGGAACGTATCCGCCAGGTTCAGCTCGGTGGTGGTGCCGGCAATCACACAGATGGTGGCCCCGTTCAGATCCTCCAGCTTCTGTACACCCAGACTTTTCCGCACCAAAAACCCTTGGCCGTCGTAGTAGGTGGTGGGGCCAAAAGTTACCGCCCACTCCCGATCCCGCGTCAGCGTCCAGGTGGTGTTGCGGCTGATGATATCCACTTCTCCTGCCTGAATGGCCGATTGGCGATTGGCCGCCGTCAGGTAAACGAATTGGATCTTGTCGGGATCCCCGAACAGAGCAGCCGCTACGGCGCGGCAGATGTCGATGTCGAAGCCGACATACTTGCCTTGGTCATCCAGGTTGCCAAATCCGGGCAGTTGGTTGTTTACGCCACAGATTAGCTCGCCCCGCGCCTTGATGCGGTTGGTGAGCGGCCCCAGTTGTGCCCAAGCGGGGAGCGACTGCAGGCCCACCGACAGAACCAATGCCCCGGCCAAGGGGGCCAATCCGTTCAAATGCTTCATCCAGCTCATAGAATGACCTCAATGTCAATCCTTCGTAATCTTCAGTAGTCCGTATCCACGTGGATCTACCTGGTGGATCTACTTGTTCGCCAGGCCAATGGCGTCGCACTCCTGCCACACCCCATAGAATGGTTCGCCAGAGGCGTCAATGATTTTCTCAAAGCCTTACATGTCAGGGCGTAGAGAAATGTTATGTAGGCTACGGTTATAGCTCAGCCGGTTCTGCCATGGTACCCATGCTTGCTTTGATGAAATAAAAGGGATTTATCCGCCCATGAAAGGATCCCCGCGCATGATGTCTTCACCCTCCCTGCCAACCTCAGCCGGCACCGACATCATCCAATGTGAAGATGTTCACAAATGGTACGGCGAGTTCCACGTCCTCAAGGGCATTACCACCCGCATCCGCCGCGGCGAGGTGGTGGTGGTCTGTGGGCCTTCAGGTTCGGGCAAATCGACGTTTATTCGCACCCTGAACCGCTTAGAAGAACACCAGAGAGGACGCATTGTGGTAGATGGCATTGAGTTGACCAGTGACCTGCGCAACATCGACGCCATTCGCCGCGAAGTGGGCATGGTTTTCCAGCAGTTCAACCTGTTTCCCCATCTCACGGTCTTGCAGAATGTAACCCTCGGCCCGATTCATGTGAAGAAAATGAAAAAGGCCGAGGCAGTTGAACGGGCCATGGAGCTGCTCAGGCGGGTGGGAATCGCTGAGCAAGCGGAAAAGTATCCTGGTCAACTTTCGGGGGGGCAGCAGCAGCGGGTGGCCATTGCCCGCGCCTTGGCCATGAATCCGGCGGTGATGCTTTTTGATGAGCCGACCTCGGCGTTGGATCCGGAGATGATCAAAGAGGTGCTGGACGTGATGCGGGAGCTGGCCCGCTCGGGCATGACCATGGTGTGTGTAACCCACGAAATGGGCTTTGCCCGCGAGGTGGCGGATCGAATTATTTTCTTCGACCGCGGCAAGATCGTGGAAGAAAACACCCCCCAGGAGTTTTTCAGCAACCCCAAGGAAGAGCGTTCCCGCCTTTTTTTGTCGCAGATCCTTTCCCACTAAGGGGCTACGCTTAGAGAGGCGCAAGCCGTGCCAGAAAGGCTCCCTCCGGCTCTTGGTAGAGAATTTGTCCCTGCCAGCCGTGGGCGTGGGCATAGCGCAGCAGAGTCTCCGGATCCACAAACAGCCAGGGAAAGGGATCCCCGCGCTGCCCGTTGTACTCGGCCACAAAGTTCACCACCTTGGCTTTTGCCTCGCCCGCCGCTTTCAAGTCCTTCCCCTTCTCCCAATCCTCGGCTTCAGAATCGGCTGAACTTTCTACCTGCGGCAGATCCGCCGAGCCGCCATCTTCCCTGAGGTCGCTTAGATCGGTGGAATCCACAAGCAACTGCCCGGTAGGCTGAACCCAGTGGCGGGCCAAGGTTAAAAAACGCTCCAATCCCGCCAGGGATCCCACCAGGCCGACGCCGTTCATCAGCAGCAGCAGCGTATCGAAGGGCTCCTCCGGCCCCTCCCAGGAGAACAGGTCGGCGGCAATGCGGCAGCGCACCCCCCGTTCGGCCATGATCTGCAGAGCCACGGGGGAGCGATCCAGGGCGGCCACGGCCAACCCCTCCTCCTGCAGCAGCAGGCTGTGGCGGCCTGTGCCAGCGCCGATGTCCAACACCCGACCGCGACACAGATCCAAAGCCAGGGCCTCCACTTCCGGCAGCTCCTGGGTGAAGAACACCTCCGGCGAGACCACCTGGGGCTCCTCTGCTAGTGGGATCCCCTCGGCGCTGTAGGCGTGCAAGCGCAGGGATCCCCTGGCCTGGCCCCGGTGCCAGTCCCACAGGGCTTGCTCGAGCGGATCCTGAGGCAAAGGGTTTTCGACAACCTCTATCATGGGAAGGGAAAGCCAGCGTCTTGCCCCGATGTCGCATTGCTTGACGCCGCCGCTATCGTCCTTTTGCGATCGCTGCAGGGGTTTGGGCCCCATCTCTGCAGGCTAACCGGGAGACTGAGCCACAGCGTACACCCAGAAGAGCCTCGGCAACCCCCTCTGTTCCTGTCTCCATTGTGGAGCACCTGGAGCGCCAATACCGCAACAGCCCTTCCTACCGGCCCGATCCTTCAGGTATGCTTCAAGAAAGCTCTTGAAGATCCTTGAAGAGGGGGGTTCCAGGAGCTTCCTGAAGGTGTGAGCGATACCCCTGCTGCCCGGATTCTGCTGTTGTTCTCTTCTTTGGGGCCCATGGTTGCCAAGTCTCCGCCACCCATCGTCTACATTGCTCTGGGGCTCCTGCTCCTCTGGGGCGGTCATCGCGCTTGGCGGGCGGGCTACCTTCGCTGGCCGCCAGGGATCTCGCTGCCAGGGTTGGGCAGTAGGGCCCAGGATCTGCTCTTAACCAGCGGCGAGCGCACCCTCTTTGCCGATAGCAGCCCCGCCGCCGTGGCTGCCGCAGAGCTCATCCGCCAGGGCAATTTCAGGGCGGCGATCCCGCTCTTGGAGATGGGGCTGCAGAACAACCGCAACGACCCGGAAGCGCGCATTTTTTTGAACAACGCCCGCGCCCGGCAACAGGGCAACCCCTTGAGCTTGGCCGTGGTGGTGCCCATCTCCAGCAACCCCAACCGCGCCAAAGAGACGCTGCGGGGCGTGGCCCAGGCCCAAGAGGAGCTTTTCCAACAGGGGGGCCTTGAGGGGCGGCTGCTGCGGGTGGTGATTGCCGACGACGGGGATAACCCGGAGCGAGCGGCGGCAGTGGCCAAAGCGCTGGTGGGCCAGCCTGAGATTTTGGGGGTGATCGGCCACAACGCCAGCGATGCTACCCTGGCGGCGGCTGAGATCTATCAGTCTGCCGGCCTGGCCATGATCTCCTCCACCTCCACCAGCACCCGCATCAGCCTGCTGGGGAACGCCATCTTTCGCACCGTCCCCTCCGACCAGATTGCTGGCACGCAACTGGCCCGCTATGTCCTTAACAAGCTGCGCCTGCAGAGGGTGGCCATCTTCTACAACCCCAACAGCGCCTACAGCACCAGCCTGCGCGACGCCTTTGCCTCCACCCTGACCAGCGAAGGGGGGATTGTGCTGGCCACCTTCGACCTAACAGCCGCCGATTTCAACCCCCAGGCCAGCCTCCAGAGTGCACTGGAGCAGGGATCCCAGGCGGCTTTCTTGGCACCCACGGCTTCCGTAGCCGAACAAGCGCTGGCCGTTGCCCGCCAGAACGCCCTCCTCGGCCAACCCCTTGCCCTGGTGGGGGGGGATGTGCTCTTCAGCCTCACCACCCTCAAGGAAGGGGGAGCAGCGGTGGAGGGCATGGTGGTGGCGGTGCCCTGGCATCCCGATCTTCCCCGCAGCCGCGGCTTTGCCCAGAAGGCAGCCCAGATGTGGGGAGGGCAGGTGAGTTGGCGCACCGCCCTGGCCTACGACGCCACCCGTGTTTTTCTCCAGGCTATTCGGCAGGGATCCCCCAGCCGCAGCGGCATTCTCACTGCCCTCGGCGACTCCAACTTCCGCTTGCCAGACGGCGCTTCCGGGGAGGTGCGCTTTTTGCCCTCCGGCGACCGCGATGCCCCCAACGTGCTGGTGCGCATTGAACGGGGCAACCGCTCCGGCACGGGCTACGACTTTGTGCCTCTCCCCTAGGGATCCCGGCAAGCGCTACAGTGGGGGATGCTCTCAACTCTCTCCATCTCCTCAGCTCGGACGGATCCCATGCCCAGCCGGATCACCGCGTGTTTCCAGGCGCTGCGCAGCCGCGGCGAAGCCGCCCTCATCCCCTACCTCACCGCCGGGGATCCCGACCTGGAAACCACCTTTGAAGCCCTGCAAGTTTTGGATCAACACGGCGCCGATCTCATCGAGTTGGGGGTGCCCTACTCGGATCCCCTGGCCGATGGGCCGGTGATCCAAGCAGCAGCTGCCCGCGCCCTCAGGCGGGGTGTTACCTTGGGTGCCATATTGCAGGGCTTGAGGTGCCTCTCCCTGCAGGCTCCCCTCATCCTCTTCACCTACTACAACCCTATCCACCAGCTCGGCCTCCCCACCTTTGTACAGCAACTGCGCCGGGCCGGCTGTGCTGGCTTAGTCGTCCCCGACCTGCCCCTGGAAGAGGCCGGATCCCTGCGGGAAGCAACGCAGGCAGAGGGGATCGACCTCATTTTACTGGTGGCCCCCACCAGCCCCGCGGAGCGGATGCGCCGTATTGCCCAACAGTCCAGCGGCTTTATCTACCTGGTCAGCACCACCGGCGTCACCGGCGAACGGGCCACCCTGGAGCAGCGGATCCCGGCCTTGCTGCAGCAGTTGCGCCAATACACCTCCCTGCCGATCGGGGTGGGCTTCGGCATCTCCACCCCCGACCAGGCCAGCCAGATCGCCCGTTGGGGAGCCGATGCCGCCATCGTGGGCAGTGCCTTCGTGCAACGGCTGGCCAAAGCCCCCACCCCCGCCCAAGGGCTACAGCAAATCGCCCACTTCTGCCGGGATCTCAAGGCTGCCCTGCAGGGGATAAGCACCCCACAACATTGACAGCCGATGGCTTTGCCGCTAGCTCAAAACAAGGGAAACGAATGTTTACCTTACGACTGAAACAAATGTTTACATTTTATCCGCATCCTCGCCGACCCATTGCCCGCCCGCGGCCCCATCAGAGACAGGAGATCGGCGGCTGAGCAGGCAGCTCGGCGTTGGTTTATTTGTAAATCTTTACAAAACACTCATCCCTCCCGCGCTATAAAATTGACCTGGATGCTCGGCTGTCTGAAGGTCGCAGAAGTTCTTGACCTATCTCAAAATCTGGGGCTTCGGTGGGGGTAATCTGCTCCACAGGATCCCCGGTTTTTGGGGAAACGGGATCCCACAAGAGAGCTTGGGATTCGGCTTTTGAGAGGTTCAGCCAGTCGCTCATCGCTTTTTGGAAAGACCAGAAGGAGATCCATCATGCAAGACGCCTTTACCCGGGTGATCGCTCAGGCAGATGCACGCGGCGCCTTTTTAAGTGATCAAGACTTCGACCGTCTGGCGGCTTTGGTGGCAGAGGGCAACAAGCGCCTGGATGCGGTCAACCGCATGACCAGCAACGCCGCCCAAATCGTAACCAACGCAGCTCGGTCTTTGTTTGCCCAGGAGCCGGATCTGATCGCTCCTGGGGGCAATGCCTACACCAACCGTCGCATGGCCGCCTGCCTGCGGGACATGGAGATCATCTTGCGCTACATCACCTACGCCACCCTGGCGGGGGATAGCTCGGTGCTGGAAGATCGCTGCCTCAACGGCCTGCGGGAAACCTACATTGCGCTGGGGGTGCCCACCACTTCTGTGGCCAATGGTATCGCTGCCATGAAGAAAGAAGCCCTGGCCAAGATCATGGATCCGAAAGGCATCACCCCTGGCGATTGCTCGGCGCTGCAAAGCGAGGTGGCCAGCTACTTCGACAAAGCCGCTGCCGCCATCGTCTGAGGACGGCTGGGTTGTCCCTCTTCAGACCTGTTGAATCCATCTTTCTGATTGGGTAGGTGGAGATCCTCAAGTTGGGACGTAATCCGCCATTCCTGCAGAACGTTCGTTAACAACCAAATCGATGAATTTAGGAGTTGCAAGGTGAAAACCGTCATCACTGAGGCGATTGCTTCCGCTGACAATCAAGGGCGTTTTCTCAATGCCAGCGAGCTGCAGGCGGTCAACGGCCGTTACCAGCGTGCTGCTGCTTCCCTGGAGGCGGCCCGTGTCCTGACCCAAAACCAACAAACCCTGGTGCGGGAAGCGGTGCAGGAAGTGTTCAAGCGCTTCCCCTACCTGACCCAGCCGGGCGAAATGGGCCACGGCGATGTGTTTCAGGCCAAGTGTGCCCGCGATATCGGCTACTACCTCCGCTTCATCACCTATTCTCTGGTTGCGGGCGGCACCGGCCCCCTCGATGAATACTTGGTAGCCGGGCTGCGGGAGGTGAACCGCTCCTTCAACCTCTCTCCGAGCTGGTACATTGTGGCTCTGCAGTACATGAAGAACCGCGCTCTGGGCATGCTGAGCGGCCAAGCGGCCAACGAAGCGGCCATCTACTTCGACTACGCCATCAACGCCCTCAGCTAAGGGATCCCAGGGCTAGAGATCCCCACTTGTGGGGAGTGGACGATCTCTTTCTTCGTCTTCCAGTTGTATGTCTCTCCAGAGCAGGCGGGTCTGGCCCCGCGGTTTTCGGGTTGAGTCAGCATTTTGGCTCCTCTTCAGCCGAATGGGTTGGTCGCCTGCTCTTTGTCTTAATCGTTCTGGGCATTGCCCCATGGCAGGGCGGAGCAGCCCGCAGAAGCAGCCGATATGGCTTGTCGGGTGAAGGGCGGCTCCTGCCTGTGTTCTGGACGAAACCCAATATAGATATCTGGGGAAAGCGATGTTTGGTCAAAGCACCACCGGCCCTGAAACCCTGACGGAAGCTGGCAG
Organism: Synechococcus sp. H55.2; assembly: GCF_047462495.1. Lineage (NCBI taxonomy): Bacteria > Bacillati > Cyanobacteriota > Cyanophyceae > Synechococcales > Synechococcaceae > Synechococcus > Synechococcus sp. H55.2. The sequence continues at coordinate 45,842 of NZ_JANSJH010000001.1, forward strand.
CCGGGTTTACAGAGTTGAGTACACCGGCCTGCTCAACCCGCCGGATGCCCTGGCCACCTCTGCCAAGGTGCGTCGCAGCACCCTGAGCACCACCGTTCCCTACAGCCGCCTGTCTGCCGAGATGCAGCGCATTCTGCGAATGGGCGGCAAAATCGTGCAGGTCATCGCTCTGGCGGGAACCGATGCCGCCTCTGCCCAAGGCAACGGTGCTGCTGAGTAAGGGCTGCGGACAGAGTTGCCCAAGGGTCATGAACAGCTCTGCAAAGGTTCGCATGGCATCCAACACGGCGGTGCTGCCGCAACAGCTCACTTGGGAGCAGGCGATAGCCCGGCTGCAGGGGGATGACCTGCAAGAGCGGTACTATGCCGCTTGGTACTTGGGCACGATTCGGGATCCGCGCGGGGTAGAGCCGTTGCTTTTGGCGTTGCAGGATGAACGGGATCGCACGGTCTTGGGGGGCTATCCGCTGCGGCGCAATGCTGCCAAGGCGCTGGGGCAAATCGGCGACGTGCGAGCCGTACCCGGCTTGATCGAGGCGCTCACCTGTACCGACTTGCATGTGCGGGAAGAGGCCGCCTATGCCTTGGCCCAGTTGGGGGACAGGCGAGCGGTGGATCCCTTGCTGGCCTTGCTGCAGTCGCGGGAGCAGGAGCAGCCCTGGGAAGCCCTTATCGAGGCGCTGGGCCAGCTCGGCGCCACCGAGGCCGAGGCGGCGATCCGGCCTTTTTTGAGCCACCCTTCGGAGCGGGTGCGTTCGGCAGCCGCCTGGGTGCTCTATCGCTTTACCCAAGCTGAGGAGCTGACCCAGGTTCTGGTGGCGCTGCTGGCTCACCCCAATTTCAGCCTGCGCCAGGCTGCTTTGTTCGACCTGGCAGAATCCGGCTGGGTGGCAGGAGCGCCGCTGTTGGCGACCGCCGATGTAGCCCTCAACCTGCGCATCAACGCTCTGAAGCGGCTGTTCGACGTGGCGCTGCAGTTGGGGCAGGTGTCGCCGGATCGGGCGGCAGCGGCGATCCTCCCGCAACTGGACAAGCTGTTCTAGTCGCTCTCCCCGGCTCCGGCTTTCGACTTCACTTCTAGCTCTGCCTATGTCCTCTTTCTCGGCTGCACAAGTGCTCCCCGCTGCTGTGGCTCAACTGGCCGCCGAGCTGGAGCAGGCCACCTCAGCAGAAGACCTGCTGCGGGTGGTGAGAGCGCTGGGATCCCTAGGCCAGGTGGAAGGGATCCCCCTGCTCATTCGCGCCTTTGGCTTCAACCGCCCTGCCGTGGGAGAAGCCGCCTTGGAAGAGGTGTTGCGCTTTGGGGAGGCGGCAGTACAGCCTTTGCTGGCTAACATCGATGGCTTCGACTACGGGGCGCGCGCCTATTCGGTGCGGGCGTTGGCCCGCATCGGCCACGGGGATGCCTATCCCTTTTTGGCGGAGGCGATTGTAGCGGACTTTGCCCCCAGCGTGCGGCGGGCGGCGACCCGTGGGCTGGGGCGGGTCGCTGCACGGCGGCCCCTCTCCGACCAAGAGCAGGCCCTGGAGCTGCTGCGTCAGTGCTTGGGCGACGCCGATTGGGGCGTCCGCTATGCCGCCGTCGGATCCCTGACGGATTTGGCTCGGCTGGGAGAGGCATCTTTGCGATCTGCCGTCGAGGCAGCCCTGCAAATGGCCTTGCAGGATGCGGATCCCTTGATTCCCCTGCGCGCCCAGTTAAGTCAGCAGGAGCTGGCAGCCGATCCATAGCCCTGTCCCCCTTTGTCGTCTCTTGTTTCTTCAAGGAGCACCACCTATGTCTCTTCCGTTGCTTGCCGATCGTCCCACCACCCAAAATGAGCGGGTGCCTCGTTACTTTGTGCCCAGCGACGAAACCCCGCCGGTCTATCGTCCTGATGACCCGACGGGCGTGGACAACATCATTCGCGCTGCCTATCGCCAAATCTTCAGCGAGCATCTGATGCTGGAGAGCTATCGACAAAAAGCTTTGGAGTCGCAGTTGCGCAACGGAGCGATTTCGGTCAAAGAGTTTGTGCGCGGCCTGGGCAAGTCGGAGGTGTACCGGGATCTGGTCATGGTTCCCAATGACAACTACCGCTTCATCGAGGTCACTTTCCAGCGCTTCCTGGGCCGGCCCACCTACAGCCAACAGGAGCGCATTAAGTACTCCATCATCGTTGCTACCCGTGGGCTGGATGGCCTCATCGACGCTGTAGTGGATAGCGAGGAGTACAACGCCGCTTTCGGGGACGATGTGGTGCCCTATCAGCGCCGTCGCCTCTCCGAAAAACCCGCTAACTTGGTGACCCCCCGCTATGGAGCCCGTTGGCGGGATGTCTCCGGCGTGAAGCGCTCGACCCGGGAAGTGGTGCGCACCTACCGTCTCACCCGCCCGCCCAAACCCGGGGATCCGGAAAACTTCCTCAACATGGCCCGCATGCTCAATCCCCAGCCGGCGGCGCGGCAAAACATCAGCGTCTTCGATCTGAAGATCCCCGACATGACCACCAGCCGCCGCTAGCACTGGACAAACTTTCCAGGACGATCCCTCGCGGGATCCGTCGGGCCGATCGATCCGATGCTGTTCGGGTAGGTCGGCTCGCGGCTGTGCTTGGGCAAGATTCGTTATAATTCTGAGTGATGCTTCTTAACACTTGGGTTGCATGAAGAATCCGGTTGTGCGGGCTTTTTTTGTTGGCAAAGCCGTAGCAGATGTTCTGCGGGAGCGTTGGGAGAGCGCCCTTGCCGACATTGCCGGAGAAGTGGGCAAGGTGTGGGCTGAGCTACAGGAGGGCTGGCAAACCTTTGCCCAGGATGTCATGACCCGAGCTGAGGCAGAAGCCTCGGTGGCTGCCCAGGAGATGGTGCCCCCTCCTTTCAAGACAGAAGATTTGCAGGCAACTCTGGACGACCTGCGGGCAGAAGTGGCGCAGTTGCGCTCCGAGTTGCAGAAATATCGGAGTCGAAACGCTTGAATGCCAGCAGACAGGGATCCCCGACTTCCCCGGGATCCCAATCGGTCAAGCCCTATACCGCCTACCGTTGGGCCCGGGAAAACTACACCCGCTGGGGCCGCCTTCTGGATATTTGGCGATTTGTGCTCACCTGGCTGTTCTACCTCTGGCTGGATCAGCAAGCCTGGAGCTATGGGGGACAACCCACACCGGAGCGCAAGGCCAGACGTCGCCGCGCCAGAGCCATTTGGATCCGTGAAACGCTGCTCCACCTCGGCCCTACTTTTATCAAAGTGGGGCAGTTTTTCTCCACCCGCGCCGATCTCTTCCCCTCTGAATATGTCGAGGAGCTCTCCAAGCTGCAGGATCGAGTGCCTGCTTTTGGCTACGAACAGGTGGCGGCCATCGTGCAGCAGGAGCTGGGCAGGCCAATAGCCCAGATCTACAGCTATTTCGATCCCACCCCCTTGGCGGCGGCCAGCTTGGGGCAGGTGCATCGCGCCAAGCTCAAGACCGGCGAAGAGGTGGTGGTCAAGGTACAGCGCCCAGGGCTGACCCGGCTGTTCACTATCGATCTGGAGATCTGCCGCGGTATTGCCGAGTTTTTTCAGTACCGCACCCCTTGGGGCGGGCCGGGCCGGGACTGGATCGGCATCTACGAAGAGTGTCGGCGCACCCTCTGGGAAGAGGTGGACTACCTCAACGAGGGCCGCAATGCCGATACTTTTCGTCGCAATTTTCGGGACATGCCGCAAATTGCCGTCCCCAAGGTGTACTGGCGCTACACTTCCCCCCGTCTGCTGACATTGGAATACCTGCCGGGGATCAAAATCAGCGATTACGAAGCCCTGAGCGCGGCGGGGCTGAACCGCAAGGTCTTGGCCCGCTTGGGGGCAGAGGCCTATCTGCGGCAATTGCTCAAAGACGGCTTTTTTCATGCCGATCCCCATCCGGGCAACATTGCCGTCAAGCCGGATGGCACGTTGATCTTTTACGACTTCGGCATGATGGGCCGCCTGCGCTCCGATGTGAAAGAGAAGCTGATGGGCACGCTGGCAGGTGTGGTCTCCAAAAATGCCGATCGGGTGGTGGCCTCGCTGGTAGAGCTGGGGGTGCTGGTGCCCACCGCCGATCTGGCGCCGGTGCGTCGCTCCGTCCAGTACATGCTGGACCACTTTATGGATAAACCCTTTTCCAGCAACTCAGGAGCAATCTCGGTGGCGGCCATTAGCGAAGACCTCTACGAGTTGGCCTACGATCAGCCGTTTCGCTTTCCGGCTACCTTTACCTTTGTGATGCGGGCCCTAACCACGTTGGAGGGGTTGGGAAAGGGGTTGGATCCGGAGTTCGACTTTATGGAAGTGGCCAAGCCTTTCGCGGAGGAGCTGATGAGTTTAAACGGAACCGAGACCGAGACTCTCTTGGCCCAGGTTGGCCGCCAGGCGGCTGAGTTTACCAGCAGCAGCCTCAGTTTGCCCCGCCGCCTCGAATTGACCTTGAGCAAGTTGGAACAAGGAGAACTGCGCCTGCGGGTGCGATCGAGCGAGGCAGAGCGCCTGCTGCGCAAGCTGAACAGCACCGGCTTGGGGGTTATTTATGCAGTGTTGTTTGCAGCCTTCTTTCTGAGCGCAACCCAGCTCCTTTTGGCCGGACATGCTACCTTAGCCGTTATCACTTTGGTTTTGGCTGCCCTCGCTGCTCTTGCTTTAATCAGGGTACTCTTGAGGTTGAATCGGTCAGAGCGATTGATGTGATGCGACGATACGCCTGCGCTACGGATCCGGGCAAGGTTCGCAGCAGCAACCAGGATGCCTACTACTGCGATCCGGAAGGACGTTACTTCATCGTTGCCGATGGCATGGGAGGGCACGCTGCCGGGGCAACGGCTAGCTTGTTGGCCGTCGAGACCATCCGGGCCTATCTGGATCGAGGCTGGAAAAACGTGCCGGCACCCAAGTTGCTCAGCGAAGCGGTAGAAGCAGCCAACGAGGCCATCCTCAAGGACCAGCGGCAAAACCCGGAGCGGGCCGACATGGGCACCACCGTGGTGGTGGCCTTGGTGGATCCTAACAACAATTGCTGGAGCGCTCACATTGGCGATTCTCGCCTCTATCGCTTGCGGGGATCCGAGATGCAGCAGATGACGGAGGATCACACCCTGGTGGCCCGCTCGGTTCGCCAAGGGGAGTTGACTCAAGAGCAAGCCCGCGTCCACCCCTGGCGACATATTCTCGAGCGCTGCCTGGGCCGGCCCGATGCGGGGCCGCCTGCCGTGCAGCCGATTACAGTTTGTCCGGGGGATCGCCTGCTGTTGTGTAGTGACGGGCTCACCGAAGAGCTGGAGGACGAGGCTATCGCCGAGTATTGCCTGCAGGTAGAGGACTTGGAGCAGCTCCCCCGCAAGTTAATCGAGGCGGCCAAAGAGCGGGGCGGGCGAGACAACATCACAGTGGTGATCGCCGAATATGCCTAGTTGGCAGCCAGCTAGAGACGGTATTGCCGGTACACTTCGCCGGCGGCGCGGTGCAGCAGCGAGTGGCGGTACACAAGGCGGGCAAGGTCTTGGCCATAGCCGCCGCCGATGACGCAGGCGACCGGATGGCCCCGTCTCACGCAAGTATCCAGCACCTGCATGTCGCGGCGAAACAGCCCCTCGTCGCTGAGGGCCAGCTTGCCCAAGAGGTCTTCTGCGTGGGGATCCACCCCCGCGTCGTAGAGCACCAGATCGGGGCGCACCTGGGCCAAGAGATCCGGCAAGTGGTCGGCCAAGATTTGTAGATAGGCTTCGTCTTCCAGGCCCACCGGCAGAGGCACATCCAGGTCGCTCTGTTGTTTGGTGGCCGGGAAGTTGGCGGCGCAGTGCATGGAGAAGGTAAACACCCGCGGCTCGGAGCGGAAGATCCAGGCGGTGCCGTCGCCCTGGTGCACATCCAAGTCTACAATCAGAACCTTGTGCACCAGCCCCTGCTGCAGCAGGACTTGGGCGGCAATGGCCAGGTCATTGAAAATACAGAAGCCGGAGCCGTAGGTGGGAAAGGCGTGGTGGGTGCCGCCGGCGGTATTGCAAGCCAGGCCGTGGCGCAGGGCCAACTGGGCGGTCAGGACGGTGCCGCCCACGGCTCGACAGGTGCGCCGCACCAGCTCAGGGCTCCAGGGCAGGCCGATGCGCCGCTGCAGCTTGGCTTCCAGGGATCCCTCACAGTAGGCCCGCACGTACTCTGGCGTGTGCACCGATTCGATCCAAGCCAGGGGAGGCAGCTCCGGCTGATGCACTTGCTGAGAGCGGATCACCCCTTCCCGCAGCAGCAGCTCGTGCAGGAGGCGGAATTTGGGCATAGGAAAGCGATGGCCCGGCGGCAGGGGGGCGCTGTAGTCGGGGTGGTAAACGACGGGCAAAGACATTCAAAGCAACCGGATTGACGGCGGTGGGCATAGCCTATGACAGCTTCAGTGCTTATGGTAGAGGTAGCCCGCTCCTGTCAGATCCCTGCGGAAGTCTTGCTCTGTTCTCTTCTCTGGATTGCCGCGATTTCCTATGTTCACTTCCTCGGATCCCTTTTTGGATCGCCTCTTGGCCCAGCGCTATCGCCTCACCCATCTGCTGGGGCAAGGAGGCATGGGGCGGGTCTATTTGGCCCAAGATCTGCTCTTTGGCGGGGTGGAAGTGGCCGTTAAGCTGCTCTCCCAGCCGGCAATGGACGAGCAGGCCCGCCTGCGCTTCGAGCGGGAAGCGAAAGCCTGCGCCGCTTTGGGCCAAAAGAGCCTGCACATTGTCAAGGTGAGCGACTACGGCATCACTGCCGATGAGGTGCCCTTCTATGTGATGGAATACCTGAACGGCCAAACCCTCAAGGATATTCTGGCGGCGGGACCTCTGCCTCTGGAGCGCTTTTTTCGGCTGGCCCGCCAAATTGGCCTGGGGCTCAAAGCAGCCCACGAAGGGATCCTCTTGGAAGGGCAGCGGATCCAGGTCATCCACCGCGACCTCAAGCCGGCCAACGTGATCGTGGTGGCCGACGAGAGCTTGGGGGAGCTGGCGAAGCTGGTGGATTTCGGCATTGCCAAGCTGCTCAACACCCGTGAGTCGCTGAGCCTCACCCACGCCTACTTGGGGACGCTGGCCTACTCCTCCCCAGAGCAATTGGAAGGGTTGCCGCTGGATGCCCGCTCCGACATCTACAGCTTCGGGATCATCCTCTACCAGATGGCGTCCGGCCAGATGCCCCTCCAGCCCACCACGGAATCTTTCCCGGGCTGGTACCAGGCCCACCACAAGCAGCGCCCCCTGCCTCTGGAAGAGCTGGGACTGCCCGCTGGCCTCTCCGACCTCATCCTCAGTTGTTTGGCCAAAGATCCAGCCGCCCGTCCGCCCACGGTGGCCAATGTGTTGGCAGAGCTGGAGCGCATCCAAGCCGGGATCCAAAGTTCCGCCCCTGTTGCCTTTCCATCGCCAGGGATCCGTGGCGCCTCGCTTCGGGATCCTGCTCCTTTAGCCACAGCCGGCACGCTGCGTCTCAGGCCCGTGACAGGGGCCACTGCGGCGGAAAACAGGGGACCCCTGCGCCTGATCCCCTTCTTGGCGGGCGGTTTGCTGGGTTTGGCTTTGGTGAGTTGGGGGTTGGGGCGGTTTCTGCAGCGCCCTGCGGCTCCGGTGATCTCCGGCTCTCGCCCCTCGCCAGCTCCCACGGAGTTAGAGGATGAGCGCCCCGGAGCGGGTGCGCAGCCCGATACGGCCCCTGAACCTCTTGCTCTGGAGCGGGTCAACGGCGGTGCTGCCCAGGACGCCGGCAAGAGGGAGCGGGATCCGGCGCCGGAGCTAGAGCCCTACGCCAGCAGCGAGCCGGTGTTGCGCGCCTTCCCTCTCCAGACTTCCC
>NZ_JANSJH010000001.1:53751-84018 GCF_047462495.1 Synechococcus sp. H55.2
GAGCCCTACGCCAGCAGCGAGCCGGTGTTGCGCGCCTTCCCTCTCCAGACTTCCCGCGAGGTGGTGCGGGCCGCCCTGGGATCCCCCAGCCAGCAGGGGCGGGGCGCCTGGCCCAACACCGTGTACGACCTGTACCGCTTGGGCGGCATGAACTTGAGCCTCACCTACGACGAATCCAGCCTGGCGCTGCAACAAATCGAGGCCACCATCGCCGACGACGTGCCCGCCCCGCAGGCGGAAGGGCTGCTGGAAGACATGCTGCAGGCCCCCTTGCCCCCCCAGTTGCAGCGAGAACTGCAGGCGGTGCGGGAAAACCGTTCTGAGCGCGTCCAGTTCCGCTCCGGCTCTTGGTCTGGCCTCGTCGAGCGCACCCCCCAGGGCCACCTCTACCTGGCCGTTTGGGATCCCCCGCCCAGCCCTTCACCTTCCCCGCCCACCGTCCCCGTTGCCCAGCCCCGTCCGGCCCCTCGCTCCAGACCAGCCGCTGCCGGCCCTCGTCCCGGCCAGACCATGCAGGAGCTGCTGCGCCGTACGCGCGAACTGCGGGGAGATTGAGCCATGTCTGCTTCCGAAGACAAAAAGTCGCTGTTGAACACCGTTGTCCACTTCTTCAAAACCCTGGCAATGGGGCGGCCTTTCCCTGCTGGGCCCACTGCCCTCCTCAAGCCCCCCGACCCTCCCCCGCCCAAGCGCCCGGTGCGCCTGCGGATTACTTGGCCGGGAGAAGCTCCCCAGGTGTTTGTCCTGCAGGGATCCGACATTCTGGGTCGCAGCCAGACAGTGGCCACCATCCGCATCCCCGCCCCTGCGGTGAGCCATCTGCACGCCTGCGTTCGCCCGCGTCCGGGTTGGCGTCTGCCCGGCCTGGGGTGGCGGATCCCGTTGCCCCCGATTCTCTACTGGCTGGGGTGGAACGCCGGTCGCTACCAACTGGAAGATCAAGACTCCACCAACGGCGTCTTTCGCCTCAAGCCCTTTGGCGGCGCCGAGCGGGTGCGGCGGGTGATCCTGCGCCATGGCCAGCGACTCAGCCTTGGCCCGCCCCGGGATCCGGAGAGCGTGTTTATTCAAGTGTTGGATCCACCGCCGCCGCAGGTGTACGGGGTGCGCGGCTGCCTGATCCTGATGGCGCTCTTGGGGCTGGGGGCGAGGATTTGGATCGGCCACGAGTGGAGCAAGTTCTCAGTAGAACCGCCGCTCGCCGCCGATCGCAACCCCCTCATCGTCCTGGCCGGGGATCGGCAAACCGAACTGCGCCGCCACCAGGGGGATACCTACCGGGAGCTGCCCAACCTGGAGGCCTTCGGCCCGATTCTGCCCAAGGTGGTGGTGGCCGCCGAAGATCACCGCTTCTACTCCCACTTCGGGGTCGATCTGCTGGGCATTGGCCGCGCCTTTTGGGTCAACCTGCGCTCCGGGGAAGTGCAGCAGGGGGGCAGCTCCATCAGCCAGCAACTGGCCCGCACCGTGTTGCGCGACTACACCGGCTCAGGCAACACCTTTGGCCGCAAGCTGCGGGAGGCTGTTGCCGCCCTCAAGCTGGAGCGGCGCTACAGCAAAGACGAAATCCTCACCCTCTACCTCAACAACGTCTACCTGGGCAACGGCATCTACGGCTTTGAGACCGCCGCCCAGTTCTACTTCGGGATCCCCAGCCGCCAGCTCAGCCTTTCCGAAGCCGCCACCCTGGCCGCCATCCTGCCTGCTCCCAATGCCTTTAACCCCATCGCCAACTACGATGCCGCCGTGCGGGGCCGGGATCGGGTGTTGGATCGCCTCAGCGAGCTCCAAGTCTTCCCAGAAGAGGAGATTCGGCGGGCCCGGCGCAGCCGCCTCACCCTCAACCCCAATCTGCGCTCCCAGACCTCGACGGTTGCCCCTTACTTCTACAGCACCGTCTTCCAGGAGCTGCGGCAGCTTCTGGGCCAAGACCTCTCGGCAGAGGGCAACTTCATCATCGAGACCACACTGCATTTGCCCTACCAGCGGCTGGCGGAGCAGGCCCTGGCCCAAACGGTGCGCGAGGCGGGCTCCCGCCTGGGCTTCAGTCAGGGTGCCCTAGTCAGCCTCGACAGCCGCAACGGCGAGATCTTAGCTCTCGTGGGCGGGATCGACTACAACGCCAGCCCCTTCAACCGGGCTACCCAAGCCCAACGGCAGCCGGGATCCACCTTCAAAGTCTTCACCTACGCCGCCGCCCTCAGCCAGGGGATCCCGCTTTCGCAGGTGCTCTCCTGTGAGCCGCTTACTTGGGGCAACCTCACCTTTCAGGGCTGCCGCTCGGGAAGTGCCCCCATGGACTTGGCCCGCGGCTTGATCCTCTCCGAAAACGTAATCGCCCTGCGGTTGGCCCAACAGGTGGGGCTGGAGCAGGTGGTGGCCATGGCGCGGCAAATGGGGATCCAATCCCCCTTGCAGCCCTATCCTTCCCTGGTACTCGGCACGATGGAGGTGAACCTGCTGGAGCTGACCGCGGCCTTTGCTCCTTTGGCCAATCGCGGCCTTTGGTCCAGGCCCCACACCATCCGCCGCATCCTGGATAGCAGCGATTGCGCCAACCCCGACGACTTTCGCACCTGCCGCGAGATCTACCCAGGCCGCGAGGATCCCCGCTCGCAGCGGCTGGTTTTGTCGGCAAGCGTCGCCCAGCAGATGACCGCCGTATTGCAAGGCGTGATCCGCTCCGGCACCGGCACTGCCGCTCGCCTTGGGATCGGAGAAGCGGGCAAAACCGGCACCACCACCGCCAACAAGGATCTGCTCTTTATCGGCTACACACCCAACCCGCCTCTGGTAACCGGCATTTGGCTGGGCAATGATGACTCCAGCCCAACGCGAGGGAGTAGCGGCATCGCCGCTCAAACTTGGGGAAGTTACATGAAGCAAGTCATTCAATAGCTCGCCAAAGCCAATCAGACAACTCCACATCCCGACAACTCGACAAATAGACGCTTTGCCTCCCTCACCCCCAGCCCTCACCCCCGGCCCCTCTCCCAGAGGGAGAGGGGAGTTAGAGCGGCGCGTCCGCGACAGCGTTGCGGAGCGATAACGACGTAGAGAAACGTTTCATTGCTATTTGAAATGGCTATAAGCTGGAAAAGGCTGTAACCTAAGCCGATTAAGTCTTCGGGCTGTTGTCAGAACTGTCTCTGAAGTCCGAGTAACAGAAACGGGGAAGATCAGCAGGATTTGCGGAGAATGGTCGCGATCTGGATTAGGGCTTCTTGAAACACCTCTCGCTCTGGCTGACCTTGCTTGAGCTGGTATTCCAGTTGCAAAAGTTGCTGCATTGCCTTCAGCAGAGCTGCGCTTTCCAGGGATCCCACCTCTTTCTGTAAAAAGTAAACTCGGTTGGGGTTGGCGATCTCTGCTTTTTGGGCGATGACTTTGGGATCCCGTTCTCCCTCCTCCAGCAGCAGCCGTACCCACAGCCAGGTGCGGAATTGGCCCACCAACACTGCCAGGATCTTCAGGGCCGGCTCGTTGTGATCCAGCAGATGGGCCAGGATGGGCAGGGCCTGATCCAAGTTGCCCTGGCGCAGGGCGGCCGCCAGTTGAAAGCTGTTGTAGGCGCTGGCGGGAACCAAGGCCTCGATTTGCTCAGGGGAGATGGGATCCTCTTGAGCGGCTGTAAACAGAGCCAGCTTTTCCAATTCCATCGCCAAGCGGCGGGAGTCGTTGCCCACCGCCTCGGCCAACTTCTGGGCTGCCGCCGGGCTGAGCTTGAGATGCCGTTGCCGGGCTTCGCTGTATACCTGTCTAAGAATGCCCTCTTCATCCCAGGGAGGCAGTTGGGGAAACTCGCGGACGATGGCCACTTTCTTGAGGATTTTGGTGGATTTGAGGCGTCCGTCCGGCTTGCTGCTGCTGGTTAACAGCAAATGTGTCGTGGGGGGCAACTGGGCCAGGGTGCGCTCCACTGCTTCCCACAGCTCTTCCGGGCAATGTTGGGTGAGTGTCGTCTCCTCCAGCCAAACCAGGCGGGCGTTGGATCCCAGGGGCGGCGTCATGGCCTGGCTGAGGCCGACAAGCGTCGATTCCGGTGGCAGGCGATCGTAATTAAAAGCAGCCCAATCGGGATCCAGCACTTGATCCCGCAACTGCTGCACCGCCTGCATCAGCCGATAGGTGTCATCTCCCCAGTAAAGGTAGACGGGCATAATACCCTAGCCCCCTCATCAACGCTCTGGCTGGATCCCTGGCCAACCTGTTTGATTGAGGCGGCTGCAGATCCCAGCAAGTTGCTCAGCCTCCGCAGAGCCGCCACTGCAACTGGTCTCCAGCCCTTTTCCGTGGTTTCTCTAGGCGTTATTTTACGTAAATCAACGCGCATGCTCCCGCCCTTTGTCCGGGATCCCCCAGAAAAAACCGGGCCAGGTTCAAGCCTCTTCCCTCTCTCTGAAAAAAGGTGCCAGCTTTGCATGATCTTTGATTTGGCCCTAGCTTGGCAAATTCTGTGTTCCCACTGAAGAAAGATCATCAATCTTCTCCTAGATTGAGCTTAGGGATAGGCATCGGGAGGGGGTTGCGAACGATGGACACCATTGGCGAACTGGAGTTCAAGGTACAGGTTCTGGCTCGCTGCCTGGGATCTGCTTTGGGTTTAGGCCGTCCTACCCGTGTTCAGATTCATTATTGCGATCCTCAAACCTTGAATGCAGACAAATCGGGATCGGTGATTTCTCCTTTCAATTCCCAAGAAGTTAAGGGATCTCAGTTTCGCCCGTTGGCCTCGGTTGCCTAAGTGATGTTTCGAGCTTGGTCTCGACAAGGCTATCAAAATCTCTGGATACCTCTCGGCCAAAAAGAGACGGGTGGGCAGTTTAATGGGGGGATAATTCCCCCCAAAGTTGTTTCGTCTTGGGCTGCCTCTAAAACAACCAGTCCTGAAGCCAAGCCCAGGAAGAAAAGATTAGCCTTCTAGAAAGGGGATCCCTCTTGCCTTCCCGCCCTTGCTCCTGTCCGCTGGGGATATAAACTCGGAAGATGAGCTGAAGCCTAGGGTGTTGGAAGGAGTCATGCAACGAGCAACGCAAGCATGGCGCGGCCTGCTGCTGCGGGATTTCTCTATCGAGTCCTGGTGGCAGGGCAGCCTTTTGAGCCGAGTGTCGGGATCCCTGCGGCAGTGGGGCAAAAGCAGCCGGCTCGTCCAAACCTTGGATTGGATCGGTTTGGGCCTGGTGCTGCTCTACTGGTTTTTTTCGGCCCAAAGCTCCACCGGCATCCTAGGTCTGATTTTGCTGGCTATGGCGGCGCTTGTGGTCTTGGGCTGGCTGGTGGAAACCCCGAATTGGCTGCCCGTCCATCTGCCCCTAGGCCTGTTTTGGGGCATAGCCACCCTGGCCACAATCCTGTCGCCGGTTCCCTATGCAGCGCGGGACGGCTGGCTGAAGTTGACGCTCTACCTGGCCGGCTATCTGCTGCTGCAGCGTCTGCTTCGCCAACTGCAGTTCCGGGATTGGATCGTCGGATCCCTGCTCTTGGTCAGCTTGGGGATGGGGGTCTATGGCCTGCGGCAATACTTTTACGGGGCTGCCGAGCTAGCCACCTGGGTGGATCCGGAATCGGGCTTGGCAGGCCTGACGCGGGTGTACAGCTTTCTGCGCAACCCCAATTTGTATGGGGGCTACCTGGTTCCGCTCCTCCCTCTGGGGCTGGCTGCCATTTGCATCTGGCCGGGCTGGGGGATCAAGCTCTTGGTTGGGTTTACAACCGCCGTCAACTTCATCTGCCTGATGCTGACCTACAGCCGCGGCGCCTGGATTGGCGGCCTAGCAGCGCTGGGAATGATGGCGGTGCTGCTGGCGCAATGGCAAACCCCCCACTTGCCAGCCCGTTGGCGACGTTGGACGCTGCCGGCTCTGTTGGGAGGGGGGGCAGCCACGTTGTTGCTTGCGATCGTAACAGTACGCCCCCTGCGGCTGCGGGCTCAGAGCCTCTTTTGGGGACGGCTGGACACCAGCAACAATTTTCGCCTCAACGTCTGGGCCGCCGCGCTGGACATGATCCGCGACTTTCCCATCTTGGGGATCGGCCCCGGCAATGTCGCCTTCAACCGCGTCTATCCCCTCTACCAGCGGGGCAACTTCAGCGCCCTTGGGGCCTACTCGGTGCCGCTGCAACTCGCCGTGGAGACAGGCTTCATCGGATCCCTGGCTTTTGCCTGGTTTTTGCTGGTGCTCTGGGATCACGGCTGGAGAGGCTGGAACACTTTGCTCAGCTCCCGGGATCCCGAGGGCCTGTGGGTGGCAGCAGGCTTAGCGGCTTGCACCGGCATGATGGCCCACGGCCTAGTGGATACCATCTGGTACCGTCCCCAGGTACAAATGCTGTGGTGGCTGGCGGTGGCCCTCGTCACAGCCAGTCTGGGTTCTCCTCGATCCTCAACGGCCGCTGAAAGACCCAGCTCGTGAGATGCCGGCGCGGACTTCTTAGAGTGGCCCGGGCTTGGCCTTCTGGTCTTGACGAGAGCAAATCTAGAGTGGTAGGCATTCTCAGTAGAGGAACGAAAATGTATCTAGATTTACAATTTGCAGGTTTTAGTAGTGTTAGAAATTAGCGGAATTGCTGGGGATATGGGAGGCCAATGAAAAAGATCGAAGCTGTAATTCGGCCCTTCAAGCTAGATGAGGTGAAAATTGCCCTGGTCAACGCCGGCATCGTCGGCATGACGGTGAGCGAAGTGCGGGGTTTTGGTCGACAAAAGGGACAGACCGAGCGCTATCGGGGATCCGAGTACACGGTAGAGTTCCTGCAAAAACTGAAGGTGGAGATCGTGGTCGAAGATGACCTGGTGGATACGGTGGTCGAGAAGCTGATCGCGGCGGCTCGCACCGGCGAAATCGGGGACGGCAAGATTTTCATCAGCCCTGTCGAGAAAACCATTCGCATCCGCACCGGCGAACTCAACCAGGACGCCCTGTAGAGAAGGTGAAGGTCTTGGAGCCTGGGTAGCTCGACCCGAGTCCCAGGCTGGCTTGCAGTGGGCAAATGAGGGATTTTTGCCCTATCTACTAGTGCGTTGTGAAAAGTACCGTCACTTTAGGTAAGTCGAAAAGCATGTCTACAACGATGATCCAAAAGCATAAGAACCCGCTACCTCAGCGGCTTGGGCGACTGGCCAAGTGGAGTCTAACTGCTGCTCTGACGATTTCGCTGGTTTTCCTATTGGGCCAGGGGAGTGCCTTCGCCCAGGACGCGGAAGTCGTACAGGAACATGCTGACATTGTCTGGACGCTGGTGGGGGCAGCCTTGGTGTTCTTCATGCAGGCGGGGTTCGCCATGGTGGAGACGGGCTTTACCCGCGCCAAAAATGCCGCCAACATCATGATGAAAAACCTGATGGACTTTTGCATGGGCTGTTGCGCCTTTTGGTTCATCGGGTTTGGCCTGATGTTTGGAGAAAATACTGGCTTCTTTGGCAGGAGCTGGTTTGCTTTCAGTTGGCAGCAAGCCCACGAAGCAGGGGATTGGCCCTTCACCTTCTTTGTCTTCCAGATGGTGTTTGCCGCCACCGCTGCCACCATTGTTTCCGGGGCCATGGCGGAGCGCACCAAGTTCGTGGCCTACCTCATCTACTCTGTCGTCATCTCTGGGCTGATCTACCCCATCTCGGGGGGCTGGGCCTGGAATGGTCTCTTCGGCGACTACAACGGTGGCACTAGCGGCTGGCTGGAAAATCTGGGCTTCATCGACTTTGCCGGTTCGGGCGTAGTGCATTTGGTGGGGGGCGCTTCCGCCTTGGCCGGGGCCATGGTGCTTGGCCCTCGCATCGGCAAGTACGGCCCCAACGGCGAGCCGCGGGCGATTCCCGGCCACAACCTGCCCCTAGGGATGCTGGGAGTGTTTATCCTCACCTTGGGTTGGATTGGGTTCAACGCTGGCTCGACCACAGCCGCCAGCCCCGATATCGGCTGGATTGCCATGAACACGCTGCTAGCCGCTTCGGCAGGGGCCATTGGGGCGATGATCACCTGCTGGGCGCATTTTGGCAAGCCGGATATGACCTTTGCCGCCAACGGGGTGCTGGCCGGCTTGGTAGGGATCACCGCTCCTTGCAACACTGTCCACCCTCTGGGAGCTTTGATCATCGGTTCGGTGGCCGGGATCCTGGTGGTCATCTCGGCGGTGATTCTGGATACGGTGCTGAAGATTGACGACCCGGTGGGCGCCGTTTCGGTACACGGCACCTGCGGTATTTGGGGGGTGTTGGCAGCAGGGATCCCTTGGTTTGCCCACGCCGATTCAGGGGTGACCTGGGCGCAATTTGGGGTACAAGTTGTGGGCGCTCTAGCCTATTTCTTCTGGCCTTTCCTCACCTGCTTGATCCTGTTTTTGATCCTCAAGGCAACCGTTGGCCTGCGCACCAGTGCCGAAGAGGAGCTGGCCGGCTTGGATGTGGGCGAGCATGGTAACGTGGCCTACCCGGATTTTGTGATTGCTTCTGCCGAGTTGGACCAACCTTGAGGCGGCACCCCGGCTCTGAGGGGGATCCAGCGGCACCAATCGCCACTGTCAACGATGAGGAGGGCCAAGCCTGGCCCTCCCTGGCTGTAAACTGGGATGCGGTTGGATGCACTTTTGGATCCCATGCACCTGTTGATCCCGGCGGCTGGCAGTGGCAAGCGAATGGGGGCGGCGGTCAACAAGCTGTTGTTGCCGCTTTTGGGCCAGCCCATCTTGGCTTGGACGTTGCAGGCGGCGGATCGGGCCGGTTCCATCGAGTGGATCGGCATTCTCTCCCAGCCCGGCGATTGGCCGGCCATGGAGCAGATCCTGGCGTCCATCGAGCTGTCCACGCCGGTGCAGCTTCTGCAAGGAGGGGCGACGCGGCAGGAGTCGGTTTACAGGGGGGTGGAGTATCTCTATGGGCTGGGAACGGTGGAGCGGGTGCTGATCCACGATGGAGCCCGCTGCTTGGCCACCCCTGAATTGTTCGATCGCTGCAGCGCCGCCTTGGAGCAAGTGGACGGCTTGATTGCCGCGATCCCTGTCAAAGACACGATTAAAGTGACCGCAAGCGGCCCCAAGGGGATCCAAATCCAATCGACACCGGAGCGCAGCCGGCTGTGGGCAGCCCAAACGCCCCAGGGCTTTCGCCTGTCGTTGCTGTGGCAAGCCCATCGGGAGGCACTGGCCCAGGGGTGGCAGGTAACCGATGACGCAGCCCTATTCGAGAAGCTGGGTTGGTCGGTCTATATCGTGGAAGGTGAGGAGTCTAACCTGAAGTTAACCACCCCCTGGGATCTGGTGCTGGCCGAGCAAATTCTACAGCAGCGCCTCGAGCTGGCGCGTTAGCTTAATCCCTTACTCTCTGTCGCCCTCACCCCCAACCCCTCTCCCAAAAGGAGAGGGGAGTTTTTGCGGAATCGGCTGCTGTTAAGATGCAGGCTGCTGGGGCGAGAGGAGAGCAGATGAGCGAGGAGACTTCGTCCTATTGGCCTGTGCACATTGTCGGCGCTGGCCCCGGGGATCCCGAGCTGATTACCCTGCGGGGCCAGAGAGTGCTCGCGGAAGCAGATGTAGTATTCTACACAGGCTCTTTGGTGCCGGAGGGGCTGCTGACCCATTGTCGCCCTGGGGTGGAGGCCATCGATACACGCGCTTTCACCTTGGAAACGCTGCTGCCCCAGATGGTGGAGCGGGTCAAGGCAGGGCTGCGGGTGGTGCGGCTGCAGGATGGGGATCCGTCTCTTTACGGTGCTCTGCACGAGTTGCTGATTCGGCTGGCGGAGGCCGGGATCCCCTTTGAGATCGTGCCGGGGGTGAGCGCCTTTCAACTGGCAGCCGCCCGTCTGCAGGTGGAGCTAACGGTGCCGGAGCTGGTGCAGACGATTATCCTCACCCGCGCCAGCGGTCGGACGCGCGTGCCGGCAGCGGAAGCCCTGGCCAGCCTGGCGGCCCACCGCGCCTCTTTGTGTCTGTATCTGAGCGCCCGCCATGTGGAACAGGCCCAGGCGGATCTCCTGACCCACTATCCCGCCGATACCCCTGTGGCCATTTGCTACCGTCTGGGCTGGCCGGACGAGCGAATCTGGCTGGGATCCCTGGCGGAGATGGCGGCCCTCACCCGGCAAGCCAGCCTGGAACGCACCGTGCTCTACCTCATCAGTCCCGCCCTACGGGGCTTGGCAGGAGCCGGCTCGGCCCGCTCGCGGCTCTACAGCCCTGACCACGCCCACCTCTTCCGCCCCAAAATTGGCCGGCGGGCCCATTTGTAACAGACTCTTTCAGTATATTGACGGATGACGGCAGGCTGAACATAATGACGATGAGGCAGCAAGATGAGGTCAAATACTTTGGCTTCTGGCTGCAGGGCGCCCATCTTTGCCAAAAGAAGTGGATCCCTTTTGGGGTTGTTGCAAGACTTTTTTTCTCCCTCTTTCTAGCCTTATGCTTATGGATGACTCATCTGCTGCTCGCAGCGTGGAAACCTTGATCGCGGCTTTGCAGAAGGCCCTTGCTCCCCTGCCAAGCCGTTCGGCGCTGAAACAAGATGTCCTTTACCTGATGGTGGAGCTCCCACAGCAGGGACTGTTCAGCCGCTCTATGGTGTTGCAGCGGGTTGCCGACCAATTGGAAGGCGCGCCGGTGCAGGGAGTCAGCCAACTGGTGGTGTACGGTCGGCTGCAGGGAGAAACACAGCCGCAGTGGAAAAAAGTCTTCTATTTGTCTTCTGGGAAAAGCGGTGCCGACGCCACGCAGATTGTATTGCCGGACGCCAAGATTTCCGAGATCAAGGTGCTGGATGCCCAAAAACCTGTTGTGGATCCCGATGGCAGCTCTGATTTTCGCAAAGTTAAAACTCTAGAGGCGCCGGTTCCCAAAACCCAGAAAGAGCGACGCTCAGAGCCTGACCCAAGTCAGTCTCCTGCTGCTCATGCCTCTGCACAGGCCCAAGCTGGGATCCCGACCTCTCCGCCCACGACTGCCCCTGCTCGCCCCAGTTCTCCCATCAGCCTTCCGGTCAACGTTCAGGCGCTTGGCCAGCAGTTGCACCAACCTACCCTACGACCCTTCCTGGGGGGAGCCCTGGCTTTGTCTCTCCTGCTGGGGGCCGGGTTGGTGGTGCATTCTTTCCGGCAGCCCGACGTCCCTGCCCGGGCCAGATCGCTGGGAGTAGGGATCCCTCTGTTGCTCCTGGCTGCAGGGGGGGGCTGGCTGGGGTGGAAAGGCCGGCGTGCTGTCAACACCTTTAAGCGAGAGGGATCCTCTGATCCTTTGGCAGAAGGTTTGTCCTTTTTACAGGCCAATCAAGTTCCTGAGGCAGTGGAGCGGTTTCAGGAGGCCCTGTCCCTCACCCAGGGATCTGCTCAAGTTGAGATCCATAGCCTGCTCGGCCAAGCCTGGGCCGAGAAAGGCAACTGGGCAGAAGCCTTGGCCCAGCAACAAAAGGCCCTTGAGTTGGATCCCCACTTCAGCCAGGCCCACCTCCGTATTGCTCAAATTCGCCTCAAGTTGGGGCAATGGGACGAGGCGATCGATTCCTGTTGGTCTGCTTTGGAATTGAACGATCGCCTGGGCCTGGCCCACCACCTGATGGGGCAAGCGCTGATGCGCAAGGGCCAGTTGAAAGCGGCAATAGCAGCTTTTCAAACCGCCCTCAATCTCGATCTGGATCCCGAATTAGCCGCTGCTGTGCGGGTGGATCTGGGCTTGGCCATGGTTCATGCGGGGCGTCTGGCCCAGGCTGGCCAAGAGTTCAGCCAGGTGCTCCTCTCCGGCAGCTCCTCCAAGCTCCAGCAGGGCCGCGCCTACTACGGGCTGGGCTTGGTCTTAGCGGCCCAGGAGCAGCACAACGAAGCCATCAAGAGCTACCAGCGAGCTCTGGGGCTGGTGCCCAACTTGCCTGAGGCGGTTGCTGCCATCGGCTTGTCCTATTTGGGTCAAAAACACCGCGACGCCTCCGGGCGCAAGTTTGTCTGGCCCCAGCAGGTGCAAGAGGCTGTGCAACAGTTTGAACAAGCGTTAAGAGAAGACCCAGATTTGCCCGAAGCCCACTTTGGCTTGGGGGAAGTGGCCCGTATCAAGGGGGATCTGAGCTCGGCGGTGTCCAGCTATCAACGGGCGATGCGCAGCAACGGCAGCTACGGCATGGCCCACTATCGCGTGGGATCCGTCTTGGCCCGCCAAGGCAAGCTGGAGCAGGCCATCGATCACTTTCGCTCGGCTTTGGAAATTTCTCCCAACTTCCCCGAAGCCAGAGGGAGCCTGCAGCGGCTTCTCTCCAAGCAGATGGAAGAGGTGCATACCGACCTACTGCCCGTGTAAAGATGGGAGCTGATCGACGCTGAGGGATCCCGGTTGCCGCCCGACAAGATGCGCGCCCGCCTGCGAGAGGTTGCCGCTCCAGCCATGAAGGGATCCCTGCCCACCGTGGTCTTGGCCGGATGTGGCTATGGGGCCATCGACGCCTTGCGGGCCCTCAAAGGGCAAGCGCGGGTGATCGCCATCAATCCCCACCCCTACATCGTCAACTCGGGCATGTCCACGCGGCTGCTGAGCGGTCGGTTTTCCCTGGATCTGGTGCGGATCCCGCTGCTGGAGCACGTTCAAGCCAATGGTGCCCAGTTTCTGCCGGGACGAGTAACCCACATGCAGCCGCAGGCGCAAACCCTGACCCTGGAAGGCGCAGGCGGGATCCAAACCCTTGCCTACGATTACCTGTTGGTGAATGTGGGGCGGGAGCTGCGTCCCATCGACGGGATGCAACATGCCTTCGCCATTCGACCGGCGGAGCAACTGGTGGCCGCCCAAACCTGGATCCGGCAGTGCTGGCAGCGGGCGGCCCAGGGAGATCCGACGCCGGGCCTGCTGACCTTTGTGGTGGTGGGGGGAGGTTGCACCGGCACAGAGCTGATGGGAGAGCTGTACGACCTCTGCCGCGAGATGAGCGCAGCAACGGGGATCCCTTTGGCGCGGGCCCGCCTGCTCCTGATCCATGGCCAGGCCCATCTGGTCGAGGGCTTCTCAGAACGCTTCCGCCAGGAGGTGGAAAGGGAGATCCGCCGCTTGGGGGTAGAGATCTGGGCGGAGCGCCGGGTAAAAGCCTTCGGGCCACAGCAAGTTTGGCTAGAGGATGGCAGCGAGCTGGTGGCCCAGACCCGCCTATGGGCGGGTGGGTTGCAGGCGCCCGCCTGGCTGAGAAGCTGCGGCCTGCCGCTGGGGCCGACGGGATCCCTGCTGGTGGATGAGTGCCTGCGGGTGCAGGGGGCAGAGCGCATCTTGGCCTTAGGGGACTGCGCCGACTTTGTCTGGGGATCCCGTCTCTTGCCCAAGATCGGCGTGTACGCGGTGCGCCAGGGGCCGATTGCAGCACAAAACCTGCTGCGGCTCATCCGCGGCCAACCCCTGCTTCCCTACCGACCCCAGGCCACTGTGTTTGTCTGCGTTACGATGGGAAACCGGGTTGCCGTCGCCGAGAAGGGCAGGTGGGTCTGGCGCGGCTACCTGGCCACGCTGCTGAAAAACCTGTTCGATTGGCTCTACATGCGCCAACGCAAGCCCGTGCGCTGGCAGGCGTTTTTCTACTAAATCTCTACAGAGAACGGGGTTAAGATTAAGTTACAGATTGGCCGGAATGGGCTAGCTTCCTCGGCTTCTCGATCTCGACCCTATCGCCCTTCAACCCTCAAAAGCTCTTGACGCTCTCCGGCCCAAGCAGCGACCAAGCGGGAACAACAATGCCTCTCGATAACCTGCGCGGACTCTATCAGCAAGTCATTCTGGAGCGGTACAAAAAGCCCCGCAACTTCGGCAAAGTGGATCCGGTTCATCGCCACCAACGCGGCCACAACCCTTCCTGTGGCGACACCATCGACCTCACCTTGCAACTGGATCCGGATCAAGAGCGAATTGTCGATATCAAATTCGAGGGCGAAGGCTGCGCTATTGCCCTGGCCTCTGCCGATCTCATGGCTGACGCCGTGCGGGGGCGCACCATCCCCGAAGCGTTGCAGTTGGTGGATCACTTCCAAGCCATGATGCGCGGCGGCGCTGAGTTTCCGCGGGAGCAGCGGGCCTTGAACGCCATGAAGGGAGTTGCCCAATTTCCGGTGCGCATCAAGTGCGCCAACCTGGCCTGGCATGCCCTCAAACACGCGCTGGAATCGCCCGAACCCAGTGGATCCCCGGACAACCCAGATTTTGTGAGCAACGAAAACACCGACTAGGTTTCGCCCTCTGGGGGCAACGTAGGGGATCCCTGTAATCCAGACAACTCCGAGGATCAGGGATGCCAGGATGCCTCTTTGGCTCGGCTGGGAGCCAATGGCCTCAGCAGCAAGCCCTTCAACGCCGCCACTCTGGCCGCCGCAATCGCGGCTCTGCTGAGCTGGGATCCCTGAACCTGCCCCCCCCAGATCCGTAGGATCCCCGCCGCTATCCGCCAAATGGCGTAGAAAAATCCTATAAATCGCGTACGTAGATCCTCGGTGTTTTACGTTTTTTTACGGATATCCAGGCTATAATGGGAACGTGAACGTTGGAAATACGGAGGAAACGCAGATGCAAGCTGGTGTCGATCTAACGCTAGACTACCGTACTTACCGCATAGCGGCCCTGTTGAGCGAGAGCTTTTCTTTGGGAGCACTGCTGGGAGTATCCCTCAAGTGGCAGGGTGAGGCCTCTTCTGAGGACGAGCCGCGGGCCGGAGTTTCCCGCCTCTCGCTGGAGCAGATTAAGCAGCGCTATCTCGTTCCTCGGCGCAAGTGACTGTCCTCCCGTAAAACCAGCTTTTGAACGCTAACCCCTCAAACGGAAAAGGTCATGAACACCGGTCTTGATTTTCCTCCTGTTGCTTCCAGCATTCGAGAAATTGTGGAGCAGGTGCTCTGCAGCGGCTTCCTCAGCCTAGGACAAGAAAACCAGATCAACGAGCTGCTCTTTCAGCGGCGCTACTCCGAGGCCGACCTGGAAATGCTGGATCGCCTGACTTTGGCGTTGCTAAATCGGCAGATCGAAGTGGAAAAAAGTTTTGTAGCAAAAGCTGCCTGACCGCCAAAACGCATCAAGTTCCTCCAAAGCAACAGGGGATCCTCTGCGGATCCCCTTACCTGTCGATTGAGCTAGAGTCTCCTCAGCAAACGCCGAGGAGTTCTGGGCTGCAGCGGCCGGGTGTGAGGGCTAGACCGCGACGGTCTTCTTCACCTGAGCTGCCAAAGCGCCAGAAGCATACTTGGCTGCCATCTCATCCAAGGTAACCACCGGAACCTTGGTGCCATGGCCGGCACAGCCGAAGGCGATGTAGCGCTCAGCGCACACTTTTTGCATTTCCTTAATAGAAGGCTTGAGGAAAGAGCGGGGATCAAAGTCTTTCGGATTTTCGGCCAGGGCGCGGCGCACGGCAGCCGTGATGGCCAGGCGGTTGTCGGTGTCGATGTTGACTTTGCGCACCCCGTTTTGGATGCCCCGCTGAATTTCTTCCAGCGGCACGCCGTAGGTCTCGGGGATGGAGCCGCCGTACTGGTTGATGATGTCGATCAACTCCTTAGGCACCGAGGAGGAACCGTGCATCACCAGGTGGGTGTTGGGCAGGCGGCGGTGGATCTCGGCGATGCGCTCCATGTCGAGAATGTCGCCGGTGGGCTTGCGGGAGAACTTATAGGCGCCGTGGCTGGTGCCAATGGCTACAGCCAGCGCATCCACCTGAGTTCGCTCCACAAAGTCCACCGCTTGGTCGGGGTCGGTGAGCAGTTGGTCGTGGCTGAGGGCCCCTTCAGCACCGTGACCATCTTCTGCTTCGCCACGGCCTGTCTCCAGGGATCCCAGGCAGCCCAGTTCCCCTTCCACGCTCACCCCAATTGCGTGGGCCACTTTCACCACTTCGGAGGTAACGGCCACGTTGTACTCGTAGCTGGCCGGCGTTTTGGCATCTTCTTTGAGGGAGCCATCCATCATGACGCTGGTGAAGCCGTTGCGGATGGCAGAGTAGCAGGTGGCGGGGCTGTTGCCGTGGTCTTGGTGCATGGCGACGGGAATGTGGGGGTAGGTCTCCACCGCCGCCAGGATCAGGTGGCGCAAAAAGTGCTCGCCCGCATACTTGCGTGCCCCTCGAGAGGCTTGCAGGATGACCGGACTGTTGGTTTCATGGGCAGCTTGCATGATCGCTTGGATCTGCTCCATGTTGTTGACGTTGAAAGCCGGAATGCCGTAGCCGTGTTCGGCGGCATGATCCAGCAGCGTCCGCATTGCAACGAGAGCCATCGGTTACCTCCTGAGGTGCTGACCTAATGCGTATAAGGTTTGCTTACCGTTGATCTTAAGATACTTTTTACGTTTTGGCGGATAAGCCGCCGGCGATCTGCGTATCTTGCCGAGGGATCTTTGCAACCATTGGCCGTGAGGCTCGCGCTCAGACGCAACAGGCCCACCAACCTCTCCAGATACAGTAGGAAAGGGCCGGGAGGGCAGGACTTTTCCCATCGAGGAAGGCTCTGCCCCTGCCTGACCATGTGTTCATATCGTTTCTGCATTGGTTGTCCGGAGGAATGAGAAGGTGCATTGCAATCCGTGGCCGGTCTTGGGCGCCAACCGAGGGAAGGCTCTATCCTGTGGGGGTAAACAACTGCCCTTGTCTCAAGGGAGAGGACTCCGACCCGCTAAGGCGATTGGTTTGGCCATAGCCTGCTGGGCGGCAGCGGGTCTTCGCTTGGCCGCTTGGGGGATCCCTGGGCAATCTCCGGATCAGGTGGCCGCCTGGGTGAGGGAGAATCCCGTGCTGCGGCCCCGTCCGGGCGAAACCCTGAACATCAACCGCGTGGAGCCGGATGGATCCCGGTTTACCTTTTTGGCCTCGGTGGCTCCGCCAGGACGGATCATCAACCCGCTGGATCGGGAGACGATTCGCTCGGAGCGCATGACCTTCTTTCGCCCACAAGGGCTGACGGCGGAAGATCTCTTTCAGGCGATTCGCGAGGTCTATGGGCCAGAGATTGCCGCCGATTTGGATCGGGCGGTGGAGGTGATCCGCTACCCGTCCCCAGAGGCCCTGGCGAATACTCCCGGCTATACCCTGGCCTTGGCCATTCAAGGCGTGGTGCTGCGGGGAAACCAATTCGTCTATTGGCTGGAGCTGACGCAAAACCCCGATGGCCGCGTGCAGCAAGGCCAGGTGTGGGTGTTTCAAGAGGAATGGCTGCCCAAGGTAGAAGGGGAGTTGGCGGAGCGCTTCCCCCTGCAGGTGATGACCCGTTGAGAACAAAGAGCCTGGTGCTCCCAGTCCTGAAGAGAAGGAGCGCCTGTTCAGGGGCGGCGGGAGCTGTTGACATCCAAGGCCGGCCATTCCACCCGTTCCACCTGGGGCCGAAAGCCCAGCCAAGGAGTGGCCAAGCGGGCAAATCGCTCTGGATCCCCGCTCACGCAGAAACGGTAGGGTTCCTCCTGGGCGGCGGCCGAGGGGCGGCGCAAGCCCCATAAGCTCAGTTCGCGGGCCAGGGATCGCACCAGCGCCACGCCGGGATCCACCCGTTTGACGGCTGGGGGCAGCAGGGATTTCAAGAGGGGATCCAGCAGCGGGTAGTGGGTGCAGCCGTAGACGAGGGTATCGATCCCCTGTTGCAACAGGGGCTGCAGGTAGCGTTCGGCCGCTTGCCGCAGGGCGGGGCCGTCCAACTGGCCGGCTTCGATGAGGGGGACGAACTCCGGGCAGGCCTGCTCCCAGCACTGGACAGGTTGGGGAAAACGCCTGCGATCCAGGGCGCTGTACTCCTGAATGGCCCTGGAGTAGGCGCGGCTTTTAACGGTGGCCGCCGTGGCAATCACCCCAATGCGGGATCCCTGAGACAAGGCCGCCTGGGCGCCCGGCAGGATCAGCCCCAGAATGGGCAGGGCGAACTCCTGCCGCACGTGTTCTAGGGCCAAAGCTGAGCTGGTATTGCAGGCCATCACCACCAGCTTCACCGGCTGCGCCTGCATCCACGTCAGAATTTGCCGCACAAAGGTCAAGATCTCCTCTGGGGAGCGTTCCCCATAGGGCAGCCGCGCCGTATCGGCAAAGTAGAGGAGCCGTTCCTGGGGGAGGCGGCGGCGCAAGGCTCGCCAAACCGTCAGCCCGCCCAAGCCACTGTCAAACACCCCAATTGGCCAACCGGGATCCGGATCCCAACGCATGCTCCGTTCTCCTCAACACCTTGGCTAAGCTGCTGTATCCTACCCTGCCTCTGAGGCTGTCGGCATCGCTTTCTGGCCCTCTCCCTGGGATCGGCTGCAGGACCTTAGCGGCTGCGCAGAAAGGCCTCAATGCCCTCGGCAATGGCCCGCGCCAAAATAGCCTGGTATTCGGCAGTAGCCAATTTTCGCCCTTCGGTTGGGTTGGTTACATAGCCCAACTCCAGCAGCACGGAAGGCATACCCACGGGCGTTTCCCGCACCATGAAAAAGCGGGCCCGTCGCACCCCCCGGTCGGCAGCGCCGGTGGCCCTCACCAAGCTGCGGTGCAGGATGGTGGCCAGCTCGGCGCTATCGGGCCGCAGGTAGTAGGTCTCGATGCCGTGGATGCCGGAGCGATCCAGGGCGTTGGCATGGATGCTCACCAATAGGGTAGCGTTGGCCTGAACGGCCATATCCACCCGCGGCTGCAGCAGCACTTCCCGGTCGTCGGTGCGAGTCATCACCACTCCATAGCCCCGCTCTTGCAGCAGTTGTCGTACCTGGAGGGAAACGGAGAGGACGATGTCCTTCTCCTGGATCCCATCCACTCCGATGGCGCCGGGATCCCGTCCGCCGTGTCCCGGATCGACGGCGATGACCGTCCGGCCCTGGGGTGGAGGAGGGGAAGCTTGGGCAGACGGTTGCCGCTGAGGTGTTGGCGGCGGGGCGTTGAGAGGCCGCAGCTCCAAGGTAATGCGGCGGGATCCCTGGCCGGGGTGGGGCTCAAACACATTGAACTCTTCGGCAGGTTGCACCAGAATGCTGACCGTGCGGGCATCTTCTTGCACAAAGCGGATCCGCTCCACCGGCCCCCCAACCGGCAAGCCGGGATCTGGCAAAGACTGGGGCAGGCGAGCCGGCGCCACGTTGATGCGGTAGCCGCCGCTTTCCGGATCCCAGCCAGCCCGGTAAAACAGGAACCCATCGGCGCTGATGATGAGCTGATTGCCCTGCAGCTCCACCGAGCGCAAGGTAGCCAGCGGCCCTTGGGGATCGCCCTGGCTGACCTCAGGCAAAAGGCTGGCCTGGTCAGCGCCACCGGCGGGCTGGATCCAGATCCCGCCCTGCTGCGGGTCGTAGCGGGCTTCCCAATCGCCACTCGAAGGATCCACATCCAACACCACCCGAGCAATCGTGGGCTCAAACTGCCCGATGCGCAGCCGCAAAACCCCCAGACGGTTGACGATGTAGGCTCGTTGGGTGAGGGCGGGGCTGAGGGTGGTGTTGAGAAAATCCACCACCACCCGATCCGGATCGAGGATGCGCCGCACCGTGGTGGCGGGGCTGCCCTGGGTGCGGATGAAAAAACCCTCCGCCTGCGGGGATACCCCCAAGATCTGATGGTCGGCACGGGAGGGAGCGGGGCTGCGGGGAGGTGGCGTCCGCGAAGGAGGGGGCGCAGGATCGCGGGGGCCAGGGGGAAACAGCGGGGCGGCAGGCGAGGGTTGGCCGGCCTGGAGGAATTGAACAGCCCAGCGGGAGGGGCCGGCGGTGAGCAGTTGCAGTTGGTTGAGGCTGAGAGGCTGATCCGGCTGCAGATACAGCACAAAGCGGGTGATGGTCTCTGTGAGCTGGCTGATCTGCAGGGAGGCAACACGGCCTGGGAAAGTCTGGGTTTGGGGATCCCGTCCATAGCGGGTGTTGGGAAAATCCAGAACAACCCGCGGCGGATTCTGGAGCACAAACAGGAAAGGCCGCACCTCGCCCTGGGTGTTGACTTCCAGCCGTCCCTGCTGCGGATCGTAGTACCAACGGTCGATGTGAGATAGACCTGGAGCCGTGGTTGCCTGAGCCCGGACAGGTTGAGGGAGAAACACGCCTGCTCCGGTTAAGCTCAACAGCAGCATCGCCCCCCATATCTGCCTTGACCCTGGCTTGTCCAATTCGGGCATGACCCTCCATCCACTCCGCACACCTGCTGCCCTCAACTATACCAACCTCCCCCGGGAGCGGCCTGAGAGGGAGCGCAATTTCGCTCTTGCTGGCGGGGTTGGGGGATGATGGGTTCGCTCCTTATTTTTGATTTTTGGAGGTATCCTGGGATGCCCAGCCCACCGGATCCCCTCACCCTAGCGCGAGCTGGGGACAGCCAATCGATTGTGCGGGTTGTGCGGCTGGAGCTGCTGCGGCGACGCTGGCCCGGACGGGTGAACTTTGCCGATGAAACCCTGCACATCCACCTCACCGGATCCCTGCCCCAACAGCCATCTCTGCTCGTTGCCCAACTGTTTTTGATGGTGCAGCAACTGCGGATCCCGCGGCTGAAGCAAGTGGAAATTTGTGCTTACCGCGGCTCCCAATTGCTCTGGCAGCGCAGCCTCAAGTTGGGATCCCAGCAGCGTTGGGATCGCTTTTCTTTCGATAGCTGGGCGGTCAATATCTGGGCTTATCCGGTTGCATTTGCAGTGGCCCTGCTGGTAAACAACGTTGGCTTGTTGCAGGTGTTGCATTTGCCTTTACACATCTGGATTCACGAGTTTGGCCATGCCACCATTGCCTGGTGGAGCGGACATCCAGCTTTGCCCCTGCCCTTTGGCTGGACCAGCATCAGCTCAAAAGAGGATCCCTTTGTATACTTTGGGATCCTTTTTTTGCTGGCTTTGCTGTTCCGGTCAGCCCGCAAGGAACGGATCCGATGGCTGCAGGCGTTGGCTATTTTTCTGGCCTTGTTGCAGTTTTATATGACTTGGCTGCTGCCCAATCGTACCAAAGAGCTGCTGATTACCTTTGGCGGCGTTGGCGGTGAGTTTTATCTCAGCACCTTTTTAATAGCCAGCTTTTATCTTCGCTTGCCGGATCGTTGGCGATGGGATTTTTGGCGATTCATAGTGTTGGGAATTGCAGCCAGCAGCCTATGGAAAAGCTTTTGGCAGTGGCACACTATCCAATTGGGCCTGAACCAGATCCCTTGGGGAACTCTGTTTGGCGGGCAAGGAGATGCCAGTGGGGATATGAACCGCCTAAACTACGAGTTTGGCTGGAGTACCGATCGAATTATCCAAACCTACACTTTTTTGGGAAATTTGTGTGCCTTAGTCGTATTGAGCCTCTATGTCATATTCCTATTGCGGGCAAACGATGAGATTTGGCTCTACCTGCGAGCAAGGCTCATCCTTTGGATGAATGGTTTGGGACACTTCGGCTCAGGCAAATGTCCTTAACAGCTTTTTCCAGCGTTATCTACTCCAGCCAAGGGAGCTACATCCCTCACCCCCAGCCCCTCTCCCAGAGGGAGAGGGGAGATCGACATAACGAGCCGTTTCATGGCTCTTGGAAATGGCCAGAACTTGATCGGATCCAGAAGGTGTTTTCAGACCGGCGATGGTCTGTCGAGCATTCGCTCTATGCTGAGGGATAGATGCACAGCAGCGGTGCCTTGCAATGTCAACCCCTTTCCCTTGGCCCTACCGCACCCCAGGGATCCCGGATTCTGCCTTTGAACGCATTCCAGGGATCCCGATGAGCCCTCGCGAGGTGCGCGTGTTGGTGCTGAGCCAGTTGCGCCTGGGAGAGAACCACTGCTTGTGGGATATTGGCGCCGGAACGGGCACGATTGCCATTGAAGCGGCTGTTCTGTGCCCCAAGGCTCGCGTGATCGCCATCGAGCGAGACGCAGAGGTGGTCAGCTTGATCGAGAGCAATTGTGAGAAATTTGGCCTCACCAACGTGCAAGTGATTCAAGGTACTGCCCCCGATTGTTTGCAACACCTTTCTCCTGCACCGGATCGCATCTGCATTGAGGGAGGCCATCCCCTACGGGAGATCCTGGAAGCCTGCTGGAGCCATCTCAATCCCAACGGACGGATCGTGGCGACAACCAACTCTTTGGATGGGCTCTACGGCCTCTCCGCCGGTCTGGCTGCTGTGCGGGCTCATCATGTGGAGGTCATTCAATCGGCGGTGAACCGTCTGGAACACCGCGGTCGGACTCAAATGTTGCTGCCGCTGGATCCCACTTTTGTTTTAAGCGGAGAAAAAATGAGCTAAGTTTTATATAACCTGTTTACATTTTTTGGTAAATCTTTTCTCAAAGCGACAGACAAAATTAGATAGGTTCATCTCAGCTATCCTGAACCAGTAAGAAGGATGGGCCCATTCCAAACCTTAAGCTATGCCGATATTTCTCGAACTCAAACTCAAATCTGCTCTTATACCAGATTAAGAGAGCTGGGAAACCCCAATGGCTATGGACCAATTCCAACACCCCTTTCAGGAGTCACGGGAAGTCAAGCTGCGGCAACTGTTGATTCGAGAGCGCTGGCCGGAAATGCTGAAGGGCTGCCGGGCTTGCATCCATTGGGACGACTTCAAGCGACCGGAATGCTGTGGTGACTGCGGCATTGGGGATCGGCGCAGACAAGAGATAGCCAGAGAGAGCCCGCCCAGCAAATCCTCAGGAACTTAGGGATCCCAGCCGCTGTTGTGGCTTGTAGTAACGAGCGCCTCTCCCAGGATAGCTATGTCGTGGATCCCTAGAAAGACCCTCTTGGCCCACCTCTCAGAAGCCCATCCCAGGCCACCTCAACAGCAGCACCGGGATCTCTGTAAAGCTTTATACCCAAAATTCAGCGACAGGGTCGGCGACAACCCTCAAACCCTGATTCTTCCGCTGACCTGGTCAATCTTTTGCTGGATCTCGGCGGTCGCTTCCCTGCGGGGAAGTGGAATTCATGGAAAGAACTAGGGCCGCCAGGGAAACTGGCGAAAGTTGGGAGGGCGCTTCTCCAAGAAGGCGCGTTTGCCCTCGGCAGCTTCCTCGGTCATGTAGTACAGCAGCGTCGCGTCCCCGGCCAGCTCCTGCAGCCCCATCTGGCCGTCGCAATCGGCGTTGAAAGCTGCTTTGAGGCAGCGGATGGCCAAGGGGCTGTGCTGGAGGATCTCCCGCGCCCAGCGGATCCCTTCTGCCTCTAGTTCCTCCACGGGCACCACTGCATTGACCAGGCCCATCTCCAACGCCTGTGCGGCTGTGTACTGGCGGCAGAGAAACCAGATTTCGCGCGCTTTTTTTTGCCCCACCACCCGTGCCAGGTAGCTGGCCCCAAAGCCGCCGTCGAAGCTGCCCACCCGCGGCCCGGTCTGGCCAAAGATGGCGTTGTCGGCGGCAATGGTTAGATCGCAGACGAGATGCAAAACATGGCCCCCGCCAATGGCGTAGCCGGCCACCAGCGCAATCACCACTTTGGGCAAGGAGCGGATGATGCGCTGCAGATCCAGGACATTAAGACGCGGGATCCCGGCCTCGTCCAGGTAGCCGGCCTCCCCCCGCACGCTCTGATCCCCGCCGGCACAAAAGGCATATTTTCCATCCGTATGCGGCCCGGCGCCCGTCAAGAGCACGACTCCAATATTAGGATCCTCCCGCGCATCCAGAAAGGCGTCGATCATCTCGGCAACCGTCTTGGGGCGGAAGGCATTGCGTTTGTGGGGCCGGTTGAGGGTGATCTTGGCGATGCCGTCGGTTTTTTCGTAGAGGATGTCTTCGTAGAGCTTGGCCGTCTGCCACATGGTGTCTTGGGGGTTCCTTTTCTTTGCCAATCCCTGCCCATTATCCGCGCTAACCGTCTGCCTGAACGAGGGATCCCAACAGCCCTTCCAGGGTGTACTCCTGCGCCTCAACATCCACCCGCCCCAAGATCTGCTTGCAGGTTGCTGCCGTTTTGGGGCCGATGGCCGCAATCTGCACGGGCGGATCCCAGACTTCAGGGCCTAGCCCCGCCTGGCGCAGGAGATGGGCAAAATGCTGCACGGTTTTGGAGCTGGCAAAGGTGAGGATATCCACCTGGCGCTCTTTGAGGGCCTCGAGCACTTGGGGATCCGCTGCTGCCGGACAGGCCGACTGGTAGGCCGCCACCTCCACCACCTCGGCTCCGCGTTGCCGCAGCCCCTGCACCAGCTCCTCCCGTCCTCCGGATTCGACGCGGGGAAAGAGGATGCGCTGTCCCTGCACTGGCTCCGGCCAAATGGGCAGCAGGGCCTCGGCCACAAACTCAGAGGGCAGCAAATCTGGGCGGATGCCGTACTGGGCCAGTACCGCCGCCGTTTTGGATCCCACCACTGCCACCCGCACAGGGTGGAGCGCCCGGCTGTCTCGCCCCTGCTGCTGCAACCGCTCGAAAAAAGCCTGCACGCCGTTGGCCGAAGTCAGCAGCAGCCAATCGAATTTCTCCAGGTCGGCAATGGCTGCGTCCAAGGGATCCCAGCTTGTAGGCGGCTGGATGACCAGGGCGGGCATTTCCAGCACCCGCGCCCCCTGAGCCTGCAGCAGCTCGCGCCAAGCCGGCGACTGCCCCTCGGAACGGGTGACCAGCACCGTTTTGCCTGCCAAAGGAGCCGGTGGCGGTAACGGTGGGATCCCTGGCAAAAACTCCTGCCGCAGCCGCACCACCTCGCCCACCACCAGCAGGCCAGGCAGCTTTTCTGGCTCCAACCCTTCCCCCTGTTGCAGCTCTGCCAGGGTGCCCACCCAAACCTGCTGCTCCGCCTGCCCCGCCCCCCAGATCACGGCTACGGCTCGCTCCGGTGGGATCCCGGCTGCCACCAACTGGGCCGCAATCTGCTGCCGCTGCCGGGATCCCATCAAGATCACCAACGTATCCAACTGGGCCAGAGCGCCCCAGGGCAGGGGCTCCAGCTCATGGGCGGTCAGCACGGCAAAGGCGCGGCTCAAGTGCTTATCGGTCAGAGGGATCCCTGCCCACAAAGGGCCGGCCAGGGCCGACGACAAGCCTGGCCAGATCTCAAACGGGCAGCCCGCCTCCCGCAGGGCCTGCACCTCCTCGCGGGCACGGCCAAAGATCAAGGGATCCCCCGCCTTGAGGTGAACCACCTGCTTCCCTTCCCGGCAGCGCTGGATGAGCCAGCGGATGCCCTCCTGCAAGCTCGCTGCTTCGGAACGTCGCCACGCCTGCGCCTGGGGGGGCAACTCCGCCAACAAGCGCTCGTCCACCAGCTCATCCACCCAAACGGCCTCAGCCCGCCGCAAGATCTCCAGCGCCCCTTGCGTCAGGCCGTCCCGCCCACCCAGCCCCGCCCCCACCAGATACACCTTGCCCATGCCGCACCCCTTCTCTTGCCCTCTACCTGTTGATCCTGCCGCAAAAGCGGGATCCCGCTCCCTTTGCAACTGTAGTCATTTCAAATAGCAACGAAGCGTTTCTCTACGTCGTCATTGACGTCGTTATTGCTCCGCAACGCTGTCGCGAACGCGCCGCTCTAACTCCCCTCTCCCTCTGGGAGAGGGGCCGGGGGTGAGGGATGGGAGAGGGGCCGGGGGTGAGGGATGGGAGAGGAGAGATACCGACATCCGGCTAGGGGCTATTTGGGCCAAGCTGAGGCAAAAACCACCTGCTTGCGAGATACTGAAAGCGTTGCAGTCTGAGGATCCCTGCCCATGGCTAGTGTGACTGCAGAGCTCTGGCCCCGACGGCGCTTTTTGGCCAGTGGAGCTGCTCTAGTGACAGCAGCAGCGGGATCCCGCCGCTCCAGATCCCGGCCCCTGCGCCTGGTGACCAACTGGTATGCTCAGGCGGAGCATGGCGGCTTCTACCAGGCCCTGGCCCTGGGTATCTACGCCGACTACGGCCTGCAGGTGGAAATCCGCATGGGGGGAACGGCAGTTAACGTGCTGCAACTGCTGGCTGGAGGAGCAGCGGACTTTGTCCTCGGCGGCAGCCCCGACGCCCTGGCGGCCTTGCAATCAGGGATCCCCGTGCTCACCGTGGCCGCCTTTTTCCAGAAGGATCCCCAGTGTCTTTTGGTCCATCCGGGCGTGGGCATCGAGCGCCTGGAAGACTTGCGGGGCAAGCCCATCTGGGTCTCTCCGGGAGCCAACCTCACCTACTGGCCTTTCTTGCGGGCCAAGTTCGGCTTCAGCGACGAGCAAAAGCGCCCCTACAACCTCAGCCTCGCCCCCTTCCTGCTGGACAAATCCTCTGCCCAGCAGGGCTATGTCACCTCCGAGCCCTTCCGCGTGCGCCAGGAGGGCGGCTTTGATCCTGTTGTCTTCCTGCTGGCCGACTACGGCTATTCCCCTTATGCCACCACGCTGGAGACCACCCGCCCCTTTGCCGAACAGCACCCGGAGGAGGTGCGAAAATTTGTGGCCGCCTCCATCGCGGGCTGGCAAAGCTACCTGGAGGATCCCCGCCCCGGCAACCGCCTCATCCGCCAAGACAACCCCAACATGAGCGAGGCCCTTCTGGCCTATGCCCACCAAGCCCTAAAAGACTACGGCCTCCTCACTGCCGGCGACGCGGCCACCCTGGGGATCGGTGCCATGACCCACCAGCGCTGGCAGACCTATTTTCAGGAAATGGTGGCCCTGGGAATTGTCGAAGCTGGCCTGAATGCCCGCCAAGCCTACAGCCTCGACTTTCTTCCCGCTCCCGCCGCCTGAGTTACATCACCGCCAAGCTCTGCAGCCGCGGGGATCCCTGCATCGCCAGCTCATGGCGCCGGTGCATCTGCTCCGTCAGCAGGTAGGCCAGAGGCGGGCAGCCGCTCAGCCGCTGCCGCGGGTGGGGCAGTTGGTCGTTGCCGAAGGTGTGGCGGTACTCCTCCGAGTCGATAAAGGCATTGACCATGGCTTGAAAGCCCTGGTGGAGCAAGATGTCGTGGTAGGCGGCCACCTCCTCCTTGCTGGCCGGGGCCCGCCCCAAAAAGTGCTTAAAACCCTGCTCCACGCAGCGGGTGTTGCAGCCGGCACTGAAAAAGAGCTGCCGGTAGAGCCGGGATCCCCCAATTTGGCGAACCAACCGCTTGATCCCAATCCGACCCCGCAGAAAGTCCTGCTCGATTTTTTCCAGCTCTCCCGCCTTCTCGTGCTGGTAGGGCTGGCGTTCCAAAAGCTGTTGGTAGGCAGCCCGCAACAGGTTTTGCAACGTTTGCGGATCCCGCTGGCGTAGTTCCATAGCGATAGCTCCCAAGCAACGCGACCGACAAAAAGCGAACAAAAACCGATTAGACAAGAGGTCAACTTAAAGAAACAATGAAGATAGGGTTGCTCGATACACTTTTACAGTCGGCATTAACCAGATCCGAAAATTGTCAATGCCAACCCAAAATCCAATCGAGCAAAAGCCCTACTCAAGATTTATCTTGTCGATAAGTTGAACTGGGGAAGCTTGCGATAAATGTTTACAAGAAGGCCCCCAGTTTTTTCGAGTTTATGTGATTCTACTTTCCAGCTTTCTACATGGAGAAAATTTCCGTATTTATTCGTAGTTAAAGATTATGACATTTTGATTCTCTCAGCCTGGCCAAAATCCAGAATACGAGTAGGAACTGATTTTTCGCTTGTATTGCTTTTGCGGCAGGGCGTATCTGCCGGCAGAGTTTTTGTCTGCCTTGAAGTTGGGGATCCCACCTATGGTGAAACAAATCCGGCTAGATCCTCTATCCCGTGTCTCGGAGGTGGATACCTACAGCAATCTGCTGTCGGCCATTTTGTCGGAGGAGCTCCATGTCTCCAAGGAATGTAACGGCCGCGGCCTCTGCGCCACCTGTCATGTCTACGTCAAGGAGGGCATGGAGAGCCTCACCCCCATCACCCCCCGCGAGGCCAAAACCCTGGAGACGATCACCAGCGCCCGCAGCAATTCCCGCTTGGCCTGTCAGGCACGGGTGGTGGCCGATGGGGTGGTGGTGGAGCTGCCGCCGGGGATGTACGTGAACTCGCTGAAGGATATCGAGGTGCTCATCGGTCGGCGGGCCGAACAAGACTTGCTGCACCCCCGAACAGGGCGCGTTTTGGTGGAGGAGGGCAAGATCATCACCCGTTCCACGATCAAGCAACTGGAAAACGAAGACTTCCGCATCATCGGCAGCACTCTTGCCCAGACCCGCGAGGCCTAAGGGATCCCAACACTCTGCTTGGGTTCCTGCTGTAGTAGATCACGGCTCAGTTTTGTTGAGGAGAAAGCCATGGCCAGCGTTACCACTCGACCGGATCCCCGTCCCGCAGTCACCATGCCGGTGGGCCGCGACAAGCACGCCCACTACAGCTACCGCGATTTCTTCCGCTTTAACCGAGAGCAAGGCACGATCATCGACTGGAACAACACCCAAAACCTGCTGCTCAGCGAAGACTTCATTGTCGGCCTGCAGGCGGGCCTAGAGCGGGAAGTGGGCGATGCCTCTGCGGCGGTGATGTACACCATCGGCAGAGACTGGGGCAGCCGCGATGCCCAGCATTTTTCCCAGTGGTATGAGCGGGAGTACGGAGTTGGGGTCAAGCAGTCCAACCTTCTGTTTTTGCTGGAGACCTGGTGGTGGCCTTTTACGGCGCAAGGGTGGGGCAAGTGGGAGGTGGAAACCGAGTCCAAACAAAAAGGGTTCCTATTCATCAACCTGTTTGACTCGCTGGTGGCCCGCACCTTGGGCGATGTGGGCAAGCCGGTTTGTCACCTCTATGCCGGGCTATTTGCCGGATTTTTCTCTGCTATGACTTCCCGCGAGCTGGCCTGCATCGAGATCCAGTGCTACGCCATGGGGGAGACCTACTGCAAGTTTTTGCTGGGCGGGCAAGAGCGCATCGATGCCGCCAATTTCTGGGTGAGCGAAGGGGCCAGCGCCCGCGAGATCGAGCAGCGTTTGCACCAACTGTGAGGTCTGCCTGTGGCTTTTGCAATCCTTCCCTTGCCACTTTGGAGAAACGCCCATGGTCACCCTCAACCTAGACACCGATCTGGACTTAACCCAGCCG
The DNA here is from genome assembly GCF_047462495.1 of Synechococcus sp. H55.2. Taxonomy (NCBI): domain Bacteria; kingdom Bacillati; phylum Cyanobacteriota; class Cyanophyceae; order Synechococcales; family Synechococcaceae; genus Synechococcus; species Synechococcus sp. H55.2. The sequence continues at coordinate 82,601 of NZ_JANSJH010000001.1, forward strand.
CTGGCGGTGTTTTTACAGGGGTTGAACTGGGATAACCGGCCCTTGGCCAAAGCTCCCTTCGCTCCAGAATCGCTGTCGGACTCCCCCCTGTTCTTGGCCCAGTCGGTAGGGCAGTTTTTTGCCGGCTGCAATTGGTCGGGCGTCCGCCCGCGCCCTGAGCCACCGCCGGAGCTGCCGCCAGAGGATCCCTTTACGCTTGAGGATTTTGCCGCTTTGTTTGGTGGAGCCTTGCTCTAGCCCTGCTTTGCCCCAACTTGGGTTTTGCTTCCTCGAGCCGCTCGATCTTTTGACTCGTTTTGAGACTGGTTTTGAATCGGGTTTTTTAAGGAGACCTCACCCATGAATGACCTTCACTCCTGGCCGGAGCGCATTGCCGATCGAGAAGGGGATTACCTGACGCCCGACGATCTGCAGGATCTCATCCGCTACGCTCTCTCCTTTCAAGAGCGGCTGCATCTCTACCAGGTTTTGCAACAGCAGGAGATGGCATGGATCGAGAAGGTTCTGCAACAGCACGGGTACAGCGGTGAGGCAGAATCCTCTCTCGCCCCCACTCAGCGCCTCTTGGCCCGGCAACTGGCCTTCTGCTTGCGCTCCCTGGGCCTGAGCTTGTTGTTGGGGGATCCCTTGCCCCTGCAGCAATGGAGTTGTGGGGCGATGGAACGTCATCTGGGTTTGCCGGAAGCGCTCCAGCAGTTGCAGGCGGTGGTGCAGGGATCCCTGCCGGCGGAGCAGCAGGGTTTGCTTGCCCCCTGCTGGCAAGCGCTACAGGCTGTCTGCACCCCTTCCCCAGAGCGGCTTGAGCCAGAATTTGCTCCTCAAACCGAGACTGCAGCTCCGTCGGAAGAAGCGCTCACCCTGATGCAAATGTTCGTCTAAACCAAGGGGGCTTCCTATGAATTCAATGGTCGCCGAGCTGATGCAACAAAGTGAGGGCCGCTATCTGCGCCCGGACGAGTTGAAAACCCTACACGCCTATGTGGAAGGGATCCCCAAACGAGTCCGCCTCTATCAAGTCCTGCAGGCCAAAGAGCAAGAGCTGGTGGAGCGGGTGATGGAGAAGTTCCAGCCGATGATGCCGAATTTGCCCCGCCAACATGGGCACCTGGCCTGGGAGCGTTGCCGCCGCGATCTCCTCATGGTGTGGCGCTACTGCTGCCTGGCCATGCTGCTCAACGATGAGGATTACCTGCGGGATAAGTTGCTCTACTGGCTGGAGACGATCCTGAAGTCCTTCAAGATGCGTGACCAGTGCCAGCCTGCCTATAAGTTGATGCTCGACTCCCTCAGCGCTGTCTTCGGCCCCGAAGAGAGCGAGGCCATCCGCCCCTACGTGCTCTTGGCCAAGTCGATGCTGGTCAACTGAAGTCAATGGGCTCTCGATCCATCCACCAATTACTGTATACAGCCCACTCCCT
>NZ_JANSJH010000002.1:0-21280 GCF_047462495.1 Synechococcus sp. H55.2
CCAGGTGCTCAGAGGCATTAGGCAAGAGTTAAGAGGATTCTTGCGGCACTTCTGCGCTTTGATCCGAGCCAACAACCCCAGGCCGGCCCTTTCGGATCCCTTGCACCACGGTCACTGTGAGCAGATGGGAGAGCAAACCCACCGGCCCAGCAAACAAGCACAAAAGCAGAGAGTGAGTTGTCCAAACTCGCTTTTCCCAGCCTTCCAAGAAGATCCAGCGGCCCACAAATAGATCCATCACAATGTAGTGAACCCATCCCGTCGCCATGACCGAGGGCTGGCTGAATAGAGAAGTCAGGCTGTTCAGAGATAGCTGAGGATTGGAAAACTCCTGGAGAGCATTGGCGTTAAATCCGGTAACCAGAAGATAGAGATAAACTGTTGCCAAAAGGGCAATGGGCAAAAGCGACTCCATCACCCTACGGGTCACTTTCCAGCCCGGCAGCAGGATCATCAAAGCCCAAAAAGGCAAAGCAAACCAATTGGCCGCGTTGAAGAGGGTCTCCAGCATATCCAGCAACTCCTGACGCTTGGAAAATGTCTTCACATGTTTGCAACGATGGTGTTGTTGAGCTCCATTTTGAAAACCCAGGCTCTGGAGCGGACAAAAAGGCGGGGCACTCTTGAACCTTGCCTTGAGCCCAGACGGGTCACAGCCGGGCAGACACTGCTTTCCCCAAAGCCAGAGGGATCCCAGCTTCTATTCCGGCTGGCGCAGTCTGGCAGTTGCAATGGCACTGATCGCACGGCCACTGTCGGTGGCGGAAGCAATGCGGGAAATCCGGGATCCCGTATCGGCCATGGCCCAGAAGCTGCCGATGCTTTTGGCCGTAGAGGTGCCCAGGGGAAATTCCACTGCATTAGAGTCCGGGGATTGCTCCTGAGAAGAGATCAACACTGCTGCTTCCCCACCTTGCCCAGCTACTGCTGGAGTGGAAGGTTCCGGCGTGGGCTGAGAGGCTTCTGCTGGGCGGGGAGAAGGTGGCTGCAGCGGCATCTCGCCAGGGAGGGTTTGGGGGGCCTTGCCAGGGGGTACGGGGGGAGCTTGGCCGGCGATCTTTCCCCAGAAAGCTTGGAGGAGTTGCCACATGGCTAAGTTGGCTCCTGAGCGAAAGGGCAGTGAGGAATGGTGCTATCCTGCCATGCTCTGACCTGAGAATCCACTCCCTCTGCAAGCCTTGCTAGAGCAAAGTCATAATGAGTATGATTAAGGAGCTTACCTAGGGAGAAAATTCACCATGGCGCACATTCGCGAGATTCCCCTGGCCCAAATTCGTCGCCCCTTGCCGCGGCAGACGGATCCGGAGAAAGTGCGGGCGCTGATGGCTTCCATCGAAGCAATCGGGCTGCAGGAGCCGATCGAAGTTTTGGAAGTGGAGGGAGAATACTATGGGTTCTCCGGCTGCCACCGCTACGAGGCATTTGTCCGCTTGGGCAAGGAGCGGATCCCCTGTCGGGTGCGCAAGGCGCCGCGTTCTGTTTTGCAGCTACACCTGGCCTGAAAGAGAGTCCGGCTCCTCTTGGGCGCTGTAGCCTCGCTCATAGGCAAAGCGCACCAGTTGCGAGCGATTTTCCAGAGAAAGCTTGCTGAGGATGTTGGTCAGGTGAGTTTGCACAGTGCGCGGGCTGATGAACAGCTTCTCGCCGATTTGCTTGTTGGTGAGGCCGCGGATCACTTCCCGGAACACCCGCTCCTCAGCAGGGGTAAGGGGAAGATCTGCCAAGGTGGGACGGGGGGCAGTTTCGGCTTTGGCCTGGGTTTGCTGCTGGATCAGGCGCAGAATCTCCAACTGGGTGCGGCGGGATCGTTCGATTTGCGCCTCGATCTTGGCCACCAGCTCCAGCGGCTCGAAGGGCTTGATGATGTAGTCGTCGGCTCCCCACTCGTAGCCCTGAACGCGGTCGTCCAGCTCACTGCGAGAGGAGAGAAAGATAAAGGGGACGAGTTCGCCGCCCCGCTGTTGCCGCAGTTGCCGGCAAAACTCGAAGCCATCCATTTCCGGCATCACCACATCCGACACCACCACATCCGGCTGCTCTTGGGCAAACAGGCGCAGCCCTTCTACACCCGAAGTGCCCGTACAAACCCGATAGCCGTGCTGAGTCAAGTGGCGGCTCAGCACCTTTAAAGAGAGGGGATCGTCATCTACGACCAATACGCGCTTCATGATGACTAGCGGGAGAGGCTGTTGAGGAATGACTAAAGAGATGATCTGAGGGCGCTATTCACCTCTTGCCGCAAGTTTAAGTCCAGATAGGATGCTGGCGATCAACTAACCCCTGCCCCATAATAGTCGTTCCAGAAGCAGTCTTGCTGCCGGCTCAGGCGGACTGGGAAATAGGTTTGTTTAGGCTCCCATCCCGGAGTAGCGTTGCAAACCCTTGCGCCACAGCCAGCGGTTGACCAGCCAAAACAGCCCCAGCCAGGCCAGGCCCATGGCAAAACCGCGCGGGATATCTTGTGGGATCCCCACCCAGAGGCCGGCGGGAAAATGTACCAAGTAGGGAAAGGGCGTCCAGGCCAAGACCTGGCGCACCGCCGGTGGAAACACCTCCAGAGGGGCGATCACCCCCGACAAAAACAGGTACACCAAGAAATGAAGCTGCTCCAGAGCCGATATTCGCTCCACCCAAAAGGCCAGCAGCGCCAGGGTGTACTGCATAAGAAAGCGCAGGGCAAAAGCCAACAGAATGGCCAGGGATCCCAGTGCCACCTGTTGCCAAGACGGGATCCAAAAAGCACGGGGGTAGAGCAGAAAAAAGAGGGCAATCAAAGCCACGGTAAAGGGGAGGCGGGCCAGGCGCTCCATCAGGTGGCTGGCGACGTGGTGCCAAGCGGGATCCAGAGGCTGCAACAGACGCGGCGATAACTTGCCTTCGACGACCTCCCGCTCAAAGTCCCAGATCACCCAGGTGATGCTGAACTGGCGCACCAGGAACACGGCCAGAAAATAGCGGCTGAACTCCAGGGAAGAGAGCGAGAAATCTCCTGAACGGGCGGCTTCGCTCCAGAGCCCCATCATGATCAAGGGCAGGGATCCGGCCAACACCCACAGGATCAGCTCCGCCCGGTACTCCAGCATGTAGGCGTAGTAGGCGGCAAAGAGGGCGCTCAGCTTGCGAAAAAAGGCGTTCATTGAGGCTCTGAAGGGGCAAGCGGACATAGAGTGGGCAACAGGCCGGCCAGATTGACCACCGCTCCCACCACGACAATGGCGGGCGGTGCTACAGGCGAGGGCTGACCGGCTAGAGTCTCCAAACGGAGCAGATGAATCTCTTGCTCCGGCGTGGTGCCCCAGCGGATCAGGGCAACGGGGGTGTCGGGAGCTTTGCCGCCGGCCAACAATTCGGCGGCGATGTGGCCGAGGTTGTGCATACCCATGTAGATCACCAAGGTTTCTACGGCCTCGGCTAGGGCGCGCCAATTGACCTGGGGGCGGTATTTCCCTACTGCCTCATGGCCGGTTACGAAGGCAACCGAGGAGCTGAGGTCGCGATGGGTGAGTGGGATCCCAGCATAGGCGCTGGCGGCCATGCCCGCCGTAATTCCCGGCACCACTTCCACCGGGATCCCGGCCTGCACCAGGGCCAGCATCTCCTCGCCCCCCCGCCCGAAGATGAAGGGATCCCCGCCCTTGAGGCGCACCACCACGGCTGCCGTCTGGGCTTTCTCGATCAGCAAGGCCGTGATCTGCTCCTGCGGGAGGGTATGGGCGCCGCAGTGTTTGCCGGCGTAGATTCGTTCTGCTGTGGGTGGGATCAGATCCAAAATGGGGGATCCCACCAGGGCATCGTAGATGACCACGTCCGCATGGGCGAGCAGCGCTTTGCCCTTGACCGTCAGCAGTCCCGGATCCCCAGGCCCTGCCCCCACCAGATACACTTTGCCCATCTCAAATCCCAATAGCTTGTCGGAAATATCTATTCTGCTGGAACAGGACAGTTTTGACCAACCAACCCTACTTCCCGGTCAGACAGGCCGTCTGCAGGGTCTCCTGGATGGCCTGTACCACCTGGGGATCCCGCCAGAGGGGCGGCTCCACCGTAATCTGCAGCAAGGGCCATTCTCGCTGTAGCCGCTGAGCTTGTTCTTGTAAAGCGCGCAGCAGACCGCCCGGAAAAAGAAAAAACGGCAGCACCCGCAGGCGATACTGGCTCAGACGCAGGCAATGGATTACAGCCGCTTCCAGTGTCGGGGGCTGGGCGGCAAAAGCCAGGTGGATGGGAATTCCGGGCAGGCGCTGTTCCAGAGCTTGGATCCCGGCCTGGAGCTGGGCGGCAAATCCCGGCAGGCGGCTGCCATGGCCAAATAGGATCCAGCCGTGGGTCAGTTCCCCCAACCGCTGCGCCGCAACCACGCGAGCCGCCACCAAATCGATCAGGGCTGGGTGCTGGCCGATGGGGGGCGTCAGCAGCAACTGCAGGCGCGGCCAGCGAGCTTGAACCTGCTCCACCGCAGCCGGCAAATCCTCCTCCACATGGGATCCCCCGCCCATAAACAGCGACAGCAGCACCACCGGCCCATCGACTCTATCCAGACAGGAGGCCAATTGTCTGTGAATCTGCTCTGCCAAGGTCAGGGGCTGACCTTCCAACTGGGCCAGCTCCACCGGCTGAGGAGACAGCCGCTGCCGCACCCGGGCCAGCAAATCCGCCGCCGCCTGTTGGTATTCCGGATCCCGGCTGCCGTGACAAACCAAAAACACCAGTGGAGCTAAGGACATGGCAGAAGTCAGGGATCCAGAGGCAACTGTTCTATTTTGCTACTTAGAAAGGTTCCGGCAACGTCTCGCGCCGGATCTGCGCGTATGATTTGATAAAGTACACATCCTTTTTTCAGACTCGTCGGCCCTTTCCCAGGATTTCATGTCATTTGAGAATCGTTCCACCACCCCCGAACTGTTGATCCATGTTTTGCGGGAAGGGTTGACCGAATCTATCCATCATTGCCAAGCGGTCGTGGCCGATAGCCGCGGGCGCTCCCTGGCCATGGCCGGCAACAGCACCACCCCTGTTTTTGCCCGTTCTGCGCTCAAACCTTTCCAAGCGCTGGCCATGCTCTCCACCGGCATCCGCGAGCGCTACCGCCTCAGCGAGAAGGATATCGCCATTATGTGCGGATCCCATCAGGGCACCACGGCCCATGCGCGGCAGGTGTTCAGCATGCTCTGGCGCGCCGACCTGTCTCCCGAGCTGCTGGTCTGCCCCACCCCACCCGGCAAGCCCAGCCCCCTGTGCCACAACTGCTCCGGCAAGCATGCTGGCATGCTGCTAGCAAGCCGCGCCCAGAACTGGACCCTGCCGGACTACGCCCAGCGGCAACACCCCGTTCAGGCCCTGGTGCGGGCTAAGTTGGCGGATCTATTGCAGATGCCTTCGGAAGAGTTTTTGTTTGCCCGCGATGACTGCGGCGTGCCCACCTACCAACTGCAACTGAACCATTTGGCCTCTCTATTTGCCCAACTGACTGCCGGCGAGCGGCCCGACTTGGAGGCCATCGCCCGCGCCATGACCCACCACCCGGAAATGGTGGCCGGACAGGGATGTTTCGATACAGAATTGATGCGGGCTACCCAGGGAGAGCTGGTCAGCAAGTCCGGCGCCGAAGGGATCCAGTGCATTGGGCGCGTCGGAGAGGGGATGGGCCTGGCCATCAAGGTACAGGATGGGGCCGCGCGGGCCAAATATGCCTTGGCTTTGCATCTGCTGCAGCGCATGGGCTGGATCCAACCTGCCGCTGCCGAAATGCTAGGGGAGCGCTTCCTCGCCGTCGGCCCCTACACCCGCCTGGAGGTGGAAGGGGAGCTGCGCATGCCCTGAGCCCTCAGCGCTGAAAGGGATTTTGGTAGGGGTTGGGGCCTTGGCCCTTGTTGCGGTACTTGGGATTGATGGTCAAGGTGCCGGAGCCCAGGCCCCGCTGCGCCAAAAACTCCAGGTTGCGGCGGCGCATGATGGTGTCGTAGTCATCCTTAACGCGATCTTCCAGGATAGCCATCTGCTGCAGCGCGCTCAGCAAAATGGCAGCCGCCTGTTCGGGGCTGTAGCCGTTTTGGGAGGCATAGCGCACGGCGAATTCATCGGCTGCGACTTGCGCTTTTTGTCCCTTTTCTGCTTTACGCAGCAGAAACACCGCCGATGCCGCCAAGCCGGCTGCCAGGCCCACGCCGAGGTTATCCCCCATTTGTAGCTCCACCAAAATGCCCATGCTGCCGGCCCCGATCAAGGCGGGATACAGCAACAGGGCCGACCAGTTATCCCCCAAGGCCAGCTCGGTGGCCATCACCGCTTCCCGTAGAAAATAAATCTTTTGTTGGTCAGGGTTCAGCTTTTGCCAGCGGCTGAGGTCGATGGCGAAGCGGGTGTACTTTTGCCAGGGAAAGCGCCAGAGCGGCTGCACAACCCGAGATTGGTCAGGGGTGCCGATCTCGATCTGCACCTCGGGTCGGATCTCCACCGGGAGAAACTGGATCAGGCGGTCAAAGTCGGAAATGGTGTACATGCTGGCAGGGTGCGGTTATGAGGAGCGGTTGGAGATCATTACTCATACATAGTAAGGGATCCTAGCCTTCCTTGCAGGCTAGCTCCAAGGGAAGCCTTTTGGCGGGAGGGCCGGGGCAGCTGTTGTCCTAGTTTGAGGAGGGATCCCGGCTGGGGTGTTTGAGATCCGTCAAATCGTTGAGGCGGCGCAGGATCCCCCATCCTTGCAGGGCTTCCAGCAGGGCTTCCCGCACAACGGCTACCGTCTCTTGGTCGAGGGCCAGCCGCAGATAATCCACTGCCAGACGGGTTTGCTCGGGCTCCAGGTGACCCATTAAACTCTGCAAGCGGCGAACCCCTGCCAGCCGTTTGAAGGCGTCGGGAGAGGCAATGTCGCTGAGATGGCGCTCCAGTTGAGAACGCTGCCGCTCTTGTCGGCGGCTGAGCCACTCCCCAAACAGCAACGATAACAACGCCAGCGTGGCCAATCCCTGCAAAATAGCGCCGGTGGCCAGCCAACGCTGGTTGGATTCCGCCCAGATGGAAACGAGGGTGTAGGTGCCGAAGGTGGCGGCTGCCCCCGCGCCAACCGCCAGCAAAAGCGAGCGATCCGCCTGTCGCAACCAGGCTTGCCACTCCTGCCAGCGGCGGCTGAACTCGGGGCTGCGCACCCCGTAGAGCCCCAACATGACCGAGGTGCCCACTCCCAGAGAGAGGGCCAGCCGCCCATTCCAAAAGGCCAGCCCCGCCAAGGCCAAGCTCGACAGGGCCAAAACCCGCCATTGCGGCCCCGCTAGGATCCACAGCGCCACTTGGGATCCCGTCTCCATTGCCCCACGCCCCACCCGCTGCAGATACTCTGGCCAGGATCCCTGGCCGGTAGAGGGGCGACCCGATTGATGTTTCACCGCTGGCTACTCCCAAAACTTTGTCCCATCCGGCCTTCTGTAAGGTGGCAAGATGTAGACGCTTTTTTCTAACTACTAATAACTAATAAATTATGCTGGTTGCGTTTCGCCGAGACGACCGAGATAGATTTTCCACCCTTGGGTTTGCAACTGGGCATTTTTCTGCTGTACCGTCTGTTTGAGGCTTTCCCGGTAAGCGATCACCCGCCGCAGCAGGTCGGCATCCCCACTGGCCAAGATCTGCACCGCCAACAGACCCGCATTGTGGCCGTTGCCAATGGCCACCGTGGCCACCGGGATCCCTTTGGGCATTTGCACAATTGAGTACAGCGAGTCTATCCCCTGCAGAGGTTGGCTGAGCACCGGCACCCCGATCACCGGCAGGGGGGTGAGGGAGGCCACCATTCCCGGCAGATGGGCTGCCCCGCCTGCCCCGGCGATGATGACGCGGATCCCTTGGGTATGGGCGCGGCGGGCAAACTCCACCATCGCCTCCGGGGTACGGTGGGCACTGAGGATCTGCATCTGGTAAGGGATCCCAAACTCCTCGCACACCTGGGCGGCGGGTGCAAGGGTGGGCAGATCGGAGTCGCTGCCCATTAGGATGGCCACGAGAGGGGAGGGTTCCATAGGCTGCTGGCCCGGTGTAGCCGATCCATCATCGCATAGCCCAACCCCGTCGAGAGGGGTGGGGGTTCTGCCAACAGGAGCGTGGCATCCCCTTCATCCAGACGGCGCAAACTGGCAAAGAGGGCGCGGGCGGCTGTGTTGGGATCCGAGCCCAAGCATTCCACACTGAAAAGAACTCCTGGCCAGTGGCGGGAGAGGTGGTTTAGCAAAGCCTGGGGATCCGCGGCAAAACTGAGGATGCCCAGGTGGGAATGACCGGTCGCCAGGTGCTGTATCTGTTGCCAATCGCCGGGCTGAAGCTGGGCAAAGGCGGTGGGCAAAAGCCAGAGGGGCTTGCCAGGGGCATAGTGGCTGCTCAGCCGTCCCGGCGCCTCCGGCACTCCAGGGGCCTGTTCCGGGGCCAAGTGGATGGGTAGGCCCAGGTGGGCCTCCAGGGCTTCCAGCGGGATCCCCCCTGGGCGCAGCAGCGTCGGGATCCCTTCCGGGCTGAGCTTAAGCACGGTGGATTCCAGGCCCACGGCACACGCTCCCCCATCCAAGATGTAGGGGATCCGCCCGCCCAGCTCTGCAGCAACCGCTTGGGCTGAGGTGGGGCTGATGCGACCAAAGCGGTTGGCACTGGGAGCGGCCAGAGGGGTTTGTACTGCCTGCAGCAAGGCTTGAGCCACCGGGTGAGCGGGCACCCGCAGGGCAACGGTGGGCAACCCACTGCTCACCAGATCCGGCACAGTGGGGCACTTGGGCAGCACCAGGGTCAGAGGCCCCGGCCAAAAGGTGTCGATCAGGGATCCCAGCCAGGCGCGGGCGGTGGGAGTAAAAGCCGATACATCCACCAGCCATCCCTGCAATTCTTCTAGGGTCACCCCAGCCGGTAGATGTAGGATCAGGGGATCGAAGCGGGGGCGCTCCTTGGCGGCAAAAATACTCGCCACCGCCTGCTCATCCAAGCCATTGCCTGCCAAGCCATAGACCGTCTCCGTGGGCATGGCCACCAACTGGCCCTGTCGCAAGGCGGCAGCCGCTACGGCAATGTGTTCAGAGGTGGGAGAGAGAATTTCCGTTTCCATCCATGAGTTGGATTGGGGGCAAGGGCTAGGACAGATCCATTTTGTTGCTACTTTCAACGCTCACACGAGCCCGATCCAAAGCTGCCATCACTGCCCCCATGGCTCCAGAGCCCAAGAAGCCGGCAGTAGCCGCAGGGTTAGCCAGACCAGCTCTTGCCGAGAGCTCCGGCGGGGGGAACGGGATCCTCAGCGCCTGCAGCCGCTCAACCAGTCGCTCCAACAGCTTTATGGTTCAGCTCCTCAGCCCACTGCGGCAGGTACCCGGAAAAATCCTGTTTTTTGACAAACCGAAAAGGCCCCGACAGGGATCCCCAGATCACTTGATCGGTCTGGGGATCCCGCCCTTGGTCTAAGCTGTGAAAGTAGTCGGCCCCGATCTCAAATTCGCTGTACAGGTAGGTGGTTCTGCCTTTGCGTTCGACAATACAGCCTTTGCCGGGCACGCTGCGGCCCCGATAGCAGGATCCCGTCCATTCCACCTGAGTAATGCAGCCGGGCAAGAGTTCCAACTCGGCTGCTGTCAGGCTGGCCAATTTCTGCAACTCTCGACCGGCACACTTGTAGGAGTCAGGAGCCGTCAGCGCATAATTTTGAATCCGGATCCCTTCTGAGGTCTCGAAGAGGTGGATCACCCGCTGCCGGTAGGGCTGTTCAGGGTAAATATCGTACAGTTGCTCCACATAAAACCCCACCCCCTGCAACACCGACCAAGGCAAGGGGCATTGGTACACATGAATATTGGCGAACCAGACGGGCTCGGCGATCGCCTGTTGTAGGTTATTGAAGTGGCCTGCCATCCAGGTGGCCAGTCGAGCCAGTTGTGGGGAGACGGACATAGGTTTAGATGGGTTTAATGGGTTCAAAAGATGCAGATCGAGGGCTCTCTTTCGCGTCAGCGGGACGTAGTCCTTACTGTTTCGGATCCTCTACAACACGCTCTACAGAAATACACTCTAGTACTTTTGGGCAAGAGGGAACCACCTCATCGACGCGCTGGTGGGAAGGGGGTCGGGTCACGGGAACAGGCTAGAGTGGAGGAGCCAGACCACCTTTTGAGAGCTCGTTTGAGATGGACTGATGTCGGCCCTACCCACTCCTCTGCTGGGGCAATCCTTATCTGCCCTGAAAGACTGGGCAGTTGCCCAAGGACAGCCGGCCTATCGCGGGCAACAACTGCACACTTGGATCTACCAAAAAGGGATCCGCTCCCTGGAACAGGTGACGGTGTTTCCCAAAGCTTGGCGGGAGGCGGTGCAAAACTACCCGGTGGGGCGCTCGCGCATCGTGCAACGGACAGAGGCCCGCGATGGCACTGTGAAGTTTCTGCTGGGGCTGGCGGATGGGCAGTTGATCGAAACGGTCGGGATCCCAACGGCCAAGCGTCTGACGGTCTGTGTCTCTTCTCAGGTGGGCTGCCCCATGGCTTGCGATTTCTGTGCCACCGGCAAGATGGGCTACCGGCGCAACCTGGAGCTGCACGAGATTTTGGATCAGGTGCTGACGGTGCAGGAAGATTTTGGCCGTCGTGTCAGCCACGTGGTTTTTATGGGCATGGGGGAACCGCTGCTCAACCGCGATACGGTGGTGCAAGCCATCCGCAGCCTAAACCAAGATATCGGCATCGGCCAACGGCACATCACCCTCTCGACGGTGGGTGTACCTCGGCAAATTGCCTGGCTGGCGCAGCAGGATCTGCAAATTACTCTGGCGGTCAGCCTGCATGCCCCCAATCAAGAGCTGCGGCAGCGGTTGATCCCTGCGGCAACCCACTACCCTTTGGAGGCTCTGATCCAGGATTGCCGCGACTACATGCGGCGCACCGGGCGGCGAGTCAGCTTTGAATATACCCTGCTGTCTGGGGTGAACGATCTGCCCATTCATGCCCGCCAACTGGCGCACTTGTTGCAGCAGGCCAGCCGGTCAGGGGTGCAACTGCACGTGAACTTGATCCCCTACAACCCCATCTCGGAAGCCGACTATCAACGCCCCCATCCCGCACGAGTCGAGGCGTTTGTCCGCCAGCTTGAAGAGCACCAGGTGCAGGCCAGTGTGCGCCAAACCCGTGGCTTGGATGGCAATGCCGCCTGCGGCCAACTGCGGGGATCCTTTCTGCGCTCTTTGCCACGGGATTTGCCGGGCAACGCTTGCGCGAGTACATCAACTGAGTCCACAGGCGCGCTTTAACCAGGCGGCATCCTGTTCTGACAAGGTGGCGTGGTGGATGGCATAGACCTGCCGGTGATACTCATCAAGCCAAGCCCGTTGCGCCTCGTCTAAGAGATCCCAGTCGATCAGGCGCCCATCAAAAGGGATCCAAGTCAGGGAACGAAAGCCCATCCAGCCCTCCGGCTCCGGGATGGGGATCACCTCGTAGAGATTCTCCAGGCGGATCCCACCCCAGCCCGGCTGGTAGTAGCCCGGCTCGATGCTGGTGATCATACCCACCTTGAAGGGGGTGCTGGCGCGGCGGTGGATCCCGTTGGGCCCCTCGTGGACGTTCAAGAAGGCGCCGACGCCGTGGCCGGTGCCGTGGCCGTAGTCCAGCCCTGCCTGCCAGAGGCTGGAGCGGGCAATGCCGTCCAAGGAGACGCCGTAGGTATCGGGGGGAAAGATCTGGCGGGCGCACTGGATGTGGGCTTTCAGCACCTCGGTATAGCGCCGCTGGCACAGGGGATCCGCCGGTTGCGAGCCAATCCAGATGGTGCGGGTAGCGTCGGTGGTGCCCCCCAGGTAGTGGGATCCCGAATCCAACAAAAACAACTCGCCTGGCTGCAAGAACTTCTGGGGATCGGGGGTGCCGTAGTGGACAATGGAGCTGTTGGCGCCGGCCCCGGCGATGGTGTTAAAGCTCAGGCCCACCCAATCCCCTTCCTCGCGGTAGTGGGCCTCCATAACAGCAGCCACATCGGCTTCGCTGATGGGGATCCCCGCTTGAATTTGCCGGTCAATCCAGGCCAGGGTGCGGATCTTGGCCCGGCTGGCCTTGCGGTTGGCCAGCCGCATCTGCTCCAGCTCGGTGGGGTTTTTTACCGCCTTGAGGAGATCCACGGGGTGATCCAGCTCGCGACAGGGGATCCCTTGCAGCAGCTCTTGCGTGCCCTGAGTGGTTTGCTTGGGATCCAATCCCACCGGCCCGTAGCCCTTGGCCCACTGGGGCAGCTGTTCCGGGTAAGCCTCGTAAGGCCAGAGCTCGACCTCGGCTTCCACCAGCATTTGCCGAGCCGAGGGCGTGAGGCGCTCCAGGTCAGTAAGCAGGGCAACCCTCTCCAGGGCGACCAGCGCGTAGGCGCGGAACACTGGGTTGTAGGGGATGTCAGAGCCGCGCAGGTTAAACAGCCAAGCTACCTGATCCAACTTGGTTAGGGGCAACAATCCCACCCGCTTGCGGCGCATCTCCTGGCGCACCTGGGCCAGCTTGTCGCTGGCAGTAGCCCCGCAGAGGTGGACAGGGACAGGATAGATGGGCTGATCGGAAAGGGCCTGACGGGATCCCAGCTTGTCCACGGGGTTTTCCGCCACTGGAATCAGCAGCACCCCCCCGGCTTGGGCGTGGGTCTGCAACTGCCGGTAGCTGGCCACTGACACCGTGAAGGGATCCACTCCTAGGCGAAAGCCGGATCCCAGCTCTTCTACGATCTCCATCAGGCTGGGCTGATCCGGCAGGCCGCCTTTGATGACGGTAAACAGGTTGGGATCCACTTCCCGCTCCGCCTGCTCGTGGTAGCGGGGATCCACCCACAGCCAGGCCCTGTCTTGGCTGATCAGAGCATCGCCCACCGAGCCGGTAAAGCCTGTAATCCACTGCCGCCGCTTGCGATGTTCCAGCAAATACTCATTGAGGTGCTCATCAGCCGAGGGCACCCAAAAACCATCTAGATTTTGTTCCTGCAAAAGCTGGCGCAGCTGCTGCAAACGGGTGACAATCTCCGAACGGGGCAGGGTTTGGAGCATGGCAAGGACAAGAGGGAGATCTGGGCCGATGGCCCTAGAGACCAATATAGTTCTCTTTACCCTGGGAAAGCAGACGGAACATAGAGGAAGCGGCTACTGGGGCCGCTGCTCAACTCCAAAGCAGGAGCCAAGGGCTTCCGCGCCGCGTTTTTCAGCGATCGGGTGCAACCCTTGCCGCACTGCTTCTCCCAACCAGCACCGAAACGGCTGGCTACCTCGTTATTGAACGCCGTCGCGAACGCACCGCTCTAACTCCCCTCTCCCTCCGGGAGAGGGGTTGGGGGTGAGGGTCGTCCCTGAGGGAGAGGGGTTGGGGGTGAGGGTCGTCCCTGAGGGAGAGGGGTCGGGGGTGAGGGCTAGGATTCCGGAAAGCCGGCCTCTCGCCAAGCGCGGATGCCGCCGTCCATGGAGATCACGCGGCGGTAGCCCATCTTTTGCAGGTTGTCAGCTGCCAGCGCCGAACGAAAGCCGCCACCACAATAGAGGACAATTTCTGCTTCTTTGTCTGGGATCACCTTCTCGATATCCCGCTCGATGATGCCTTTGCTTAAGTGAATGGCGCCGACAATGTGGCCGGCCTGCCACTCCGACTCTTCCCGCACGTCAACCAAGTAGAAGGGATCCCCTTGCAGTTGTTTTTGCCTCACCTGTTCAACGGTGAGCTCTTGGATGCGGCTTTTGGCCTCGTTAACCAAAGCCAGGAAAGCAGGGGAGTGGTGGGACGCCATGCACACCTCGCAGAGAACCCAGCTCCCAGGATAAACCCAGGCCCAATCCAGTGAGGCAACGCCAAACCTCAAAATCGCTCCCCCCATGGCCAACCTGGACTCGGAAACCTCAAAACCTCGATCCTCAGCAAGCTAAACTAAGGGCAGATTTGCCGCCGGAGGCCCCCAGTTTGAGCTCTCGATTCACCCTTTCCCAACTGCTTGGGTTCCTTGCTCTGACTTTGAGCTGGGGGATCCCTTTCCCAAGCAAGGCACCGGCCCAGGCTGCCCCCATGCCTCTGGAAAGCGGGCTCCAAAAACAGGTCTCCGCCCCGGCACCGGCTCCCCTGGTGGAGTGGCTGAAGGAGCAAATGGACGCTGCCAACCGCCGCGACTTGCCGGGGGTGATGGCCGGCTACAGCCCCGACTTCCGCCACCGCGACGGCCTGGATCGGCAGGGAGTGGAAGAGGCCATTGGCAAGCTATGGGAGGCCCATCCCCAGTTGACCTACTCGGCGGAAATTGTCTCTTGGCGGCAGGTGGGCCCTGAGATCGTGGCCGAGATCGCCAGCCAAGTGCAGGGATCCCAAGCTTCAGCGCGGGGGGAGTTTCAGGTAAAGGCTTCCGCCCTGGTGCGTAACCGCTACCGCCCGGATGCGGCCAATCCAGGACAACTGCTGCTCGTAGACCAAGAAGTACTGCGGGAGGCCAGCACCCTCACCTCCGGCTCAGCACCTCCCACCGTCACCTTCGAGTTGCCGGAGGTGGTCAAGCCGGGATCCACCTACTCGCTGCAGGCCATTGTGGCAGAACCCCTCACCCAGTCCTTGCTGCTGGGCGCTGTCGATGAGCGGCCCGTGGCCGCGGCCAGCTACCTGGATCTGACCTCGTTTGCCCTCGAACCTCTGCAGGCGGGCGGGCTCTTCCTGCAGGCGGATGCCCCTCCAGAAGCAGGGGCTGAGTGGATCTCAGTGATGCTGGTCAACCAAAGTGGCCTTGTCGTCGAGAGCCGGCGTCTTACCATTCAACCCTGAGGGAGCCGACGTCTCTCAAGGGAGCCTTGTAGGACATATCGACTCCAAGCCCCTGCGGTCGTCGAAAACCTACAAAAAACTATCCGCTCTCTCCCACCGCCTAGGAGATAACAGGCGATCCGGGAGAGAGCGGCCTAGCGGGCCTTCAACTGGAACCTGACTGCCGGGAGGAACTCCAAGCGAGCCAGAACGCGAAGACTCCTCAGCAAGCTAAGGATCTGAGTTCAGGCCGTTAGAGAACAGCCCCGGCGCACAGCCGGCTGAACCCAACTTGACGACCCTTACAACTACTACTGTCTGGCATCCGCAGGAACCTCCCTTACTCAACAACATCCTGAGGCTAGCACAAATCTTTACCAAGGTGGCGGGCCGGATCCCTTCTCCCCAAGAGGGCTCCAACAAGGGGGAAGTCAGGAGGCAGCGCTGAGGAGAGAGCAACAGCGTAGGATAGAAGGACGCCCTTTAGCCTGCTCAAATTGCCGTGGACTACAAAAGTACCCTCAACCTGCCGCAAACTCAGTTTCCCATGCGGGCGGAGGCCGCCAAGAGGGAGCCCGCCATCCAAGCCTTTTGGCAGGAAGAACAGATCTATCAGCGTCTGTCGGAAACCAATCCCGGGGATCCCTTTGTGTTGCACGATGGGCCGCCCTATGCCAATGGCGACATCCACATGGGCACCACCCTCAACAAGATTCTCAAAGACATTGTGAACAAGTACCACATTCTGCGGGGGCGCAAGGTGCGCTATGTGCCCGGCTGGGATTGCCACGGCCTGCCCATTGAGCTAAAGGTGTTGCAAAGCCTCTCCCCCCAGGAGCGGGAAAGCCTCACCCCCCTGCAACTGCGGCAAAAGGCCAGAGAGTACGCCCTGCACTACGTCAACGTGCAGCGGGCCAGCTTTCAGCGGCTGGGGGTATGGGGATCCTGGGATCGGCCCTACCTGACCCTCTCGCCGGAGTACGAGGCAGCCCAGATCGAGGTGTTTGGCCAGATGGCCCTCAAAGGCTACATCTACCGCGGCCTCAAGCCCGTCCACTGGAGCCCCAGCTCGCAGACGGCCCTGGCGGAAGCAGAGCTGGAATATCCCGACAACCACGTCTCCCCCAGCATCTATGTGGCTTTTCCTCTGCAGAGCCTCAGCCCGGCGGCGCAGCCGGTTTTGGAGCCTTTTCTGCCGGGCTTGCGGGTGGCCATCTGGACCACTACCCCGTGGACGATCCCGGCCAACCTGGCCCTCTGTTTCAACCCCAAGCTCACCTATGCGGTGGTGGAGTCTCCCCGCTTCGGCCTGCTGTTGATTGCTGCCGATCTGCGAGAGCGGCTGGGAAAAGTCCTGGAGACCCCCTTAGAGGTCAAGGCCACGCTGCCGGGATCCGCCCTGGAATACTGCCAGGGACGCCACCCCCTCTTTGACCGTGCCAGTCTCTGTGTTTTGGGAGACTACGTCACCACCGAGTCCGGCACCGGCATTGTCCACACGGCGCCAGGCCACGGGGAAGACGACTTCAAAACCGGCCAAAAGTACGGCCTGCCCATCCTCAGCCCTGTGGACGAGCAGGGGAGATTCACCGCCGAGGCCGGATCCCAGTTTGTCGGGCTGGATGTGCTCTCCAAAAAGCCGGAGACCAGCGGCAACCTGGCCGTGATCAAAGCCTTGCAGGCTGCCGGCGCCCTGCTCAAGGAAGAACCCTACAACCACAAATATCCCTACGACTGGCGCACCAAGGAGCCGACCATCTTCCGGGCCACGGAGCAGTGGTTTGCGTCTGTAGCCGGCTTCCGAGAGCTGGCCCTACAGTCCATCAAAACCGTGAACTGGATCCCGCCGGAAGGGGAAAACCGCATCACCGCCATGGTCAAAGAGCGCTCCGACTGGTGTATCTCCCGCCAGCGGGCTTGGGGTGTGCCCATCCCTGTTTTCTACGACGAAGAGACGGGCGAGGTTCTGCTCACGGCCGAGACCCTCGAGCACATCAAAGCCATCTTTGCCCAGGAGGGATCCGACGCCTGGTGGAAGCGGCCGGTGGAAGAGCTGTTGCCGGAGCAGTACCGCCGCAATGGCCGCACCTACCGCAAGGGCACAGACACCATGGATGTCTGGTTTGACTCCGGCTCCTCCTGGGCGGCGGTGGCCAAGGCCCAGGGGCTGGGCTACCCGGTGGATCTCTACCTGGAAGGTTCCGACCAGCACCGGGGCTGGTTCCAGTCCAGCTTGCTGACTTCCGTGGCCGTCAATGGCTGTGCCCCCTACAAAGCAGTGCTCACCCACGGCTTTGTGCTGGACGAAAAGGGCCAAAAAATGAGCAAATCCCTGGGCAACGTCATCGATCCCCTGGTGCTCATCAACGGCGGCAGCAACCCCCAGACGGATCCCGCCTATGGCGCCGATGTGCTGCGGCTGTGGGTCTCCAGTGTGGACTACTCCGGCGATGTGCCGATAGGCAAGACCATCCTTGGGCAGATGGCGGACATATACCGCAAGATCCGCAACACGGCCCGCTTTCTGCTGAGCAACCTTTATGATTTCAACCCAGCGCAGGATGCTGTTCCTTTTGAAGCGTTGACGGAGTTGGATCGCTACATCTTGCACCGCCTGCAGGAGGTGGGAGAGGAAATCACCGCATCTTTTGAAAGCTACCAGTTCTACCGCTTTTTCCAGGCGGTTCAGAACTTCTGCGTGGTGGATCTCTCCAACTTCTACTTGGATATCGGCAAGGATCGCCTCTACATCAGCCATGCCCGCAGCCGGCGGCGGCGGCAATGCCAGACGGTGCTGTCGCTGTTGCTGGAGAACTTGGCCAAGGCCATCGCTCCAGTGCTTTCCCACCTCGCAGAAGAGATCTGGAGCTACCTTCCCTACCCCAAGCTTACCCGCTCGGTGTTTGAAGGGGGCTGGATGCAGCTGCCAGAGCACTGGCGGGATCCCCAGTTGGCGGCCACCTGGGAAAAGCTGCGGGCGGTGCGGCAGGAGGTGAACAAAGCGCTGGAGCAAGCCCGCACCGACAAGGTCATCGGCGCTTCCACCGAGGCCAAACTGATCTTGAAGGTGGCGGATCCCCATCTGTACTCCCTCTTGGAAGAGCGGGCGGCAGAGCTGCGCTACTTGTTCATCACTTCCCAAGTCGAGCTGGTCAAGGCCGACCCTGGAGAGGAAGACCTGCAGGTTGCCGTTCAGCCGGCGGACGGGAAAAAATGCGTGCGCTGCTGGAACTATTCCACCCGCGTGGGCGAGTTTGCCGAACACCCAGAGCTGTGCGAGCGCTGTGTAGCCGCCTTAGCTGGGGAGTTTTAATGCCGGGGTGGGTTGGCTGCAAGCGTGCTCGATATGCGTGTACAACACCTTGCCGCGCAGGGGCTTCTCTAGCCAGGGAGTGGCGTGGGATCGGGAGTGGAGGGTGGCGGCAGAAACCGTCCACGGGTGGGCGGGATCAAACAGCACCCAGTTGCTGTGGGGGGTGAGGGTGGGCGGATCTAAGTTGAGGCAGCGGGCCGGGTACAAGCTAAGGGCCGACCACAGTTGCAGGGGGGTCAGGGATCCGGTTGCCACCAGATGCTGCCACAGCAGCGGCAGAGCCAGCTCCAGGCCCATCGCCCCTGGCGGAGCATCGGCAAAGGGCAGGGTTTTCTCTTCATAGGTGTAGGGGTGGTGATCTGTGGCGATCCCCAGGCTGCCGGAGCGGATCCCGGCGACGAGAGCCGCGCGGTCGGCGGCGCTGGGAAGGGGGGGCAAAAGACGCAGGTGGGGATCGTAGCGGTGCTCCCGGACGGCTTCTTCGGACAAGATCAGGTGCATCCAGGAGGTGCTGGCGGTCAGCGGCAATCCTTCGGCTTGGGCTTGCTGGATCATCTCCAGGCTGCGGGCTTGGCTCAGGCGCATGATGTGCACCGGCGGGGGGGAAGGAACAGTTCTGATCACCTCCAACAGGCGGGCCAGAGCGGCTGTTTCGGCACTGGCAGGGATCCCTTTCAGCCCCAGGCGCAGCGCCCAGATCCCTTCGTAGAGGCTGCCTTGCCCGGCCAAGCTGGGATCCCAGGCCCAAAGCAGCAGGGGCTTGTTCTCCAGCCGCAGATATTCTAGAGCCCGCCGCAGCAGCGCCAAGGAGCGCAGCGGCTGAACCTCCGCAAAGCCAACCGCTCCTGCTTGCGCCAGTTCTCCCCATGGGGTCGGGGTTTCTCCTTGGCCGCCCACGCTCAGGGCAGCTAAGGGCAGCCAGCGGGGATCCCCAGGTTGGCGGGGGTAGCGGTTCAGGTGCTCTGGGCGATCCAGCACCGGAAACCAGCCGGTTCCGGGCGGGGGGGCGGGCAGAAGCGCCACCTGGGCGAAGCCTCCCGCCAAAGCCGCTGTAGCCAAAGAGGCCAGGGTCTCGCGGCTGTGGGATAGACCGTTGCCAACCATCTCGCCGCTGTGGGCGTACAGATCCAGCAAACCCGGCCCTAGAACCCAACCGGAGCCATCAAGGGTGGGGATCTCGGCAGGGATCCCTGCCGGCTCGCTGGCCCGGAGGCGACCTTCCTGCAACCACACGTCGGTCACTTCCTCCCGCTGGCGCAAGGGATCCAGCAGGCGCACTGCTCGGAGGCGCACGTCTTTTCCCAGCAGCTCAGGGGGGAACAGAGAGGGCCCCATCTTCACAAAGCTCCGGCGGTGGTGCAGTCCAGGATCTGGCCGGACAGGTGGGTGGTGAGGTTCAACACCTTTAAAACCGGGGCGCCTTCTTTACCTTCTGGGTAGTCGATCACCGTAATGGCACCGTTCCCCTGCTTGAAGATCCAAAAGGCTTGTGGGGAAAGGTCGAACAACTGACAGATGATGGCCTTGTTGATGGCGTCGTGGGCAACAACTACCGCTGTGCCTTGGGGAAATTGGGCGGCGGTGATGGCCAAAAGCTCCTGCCAGGCCGAGCGAGTCCGCGCCCACACCTGGTCAAGGTTTTCCCCGTTGGGCATTTGCACACTGGCGGGATCCCGCTGCCAGCGCTCCAGCGCGCCGGGGTATTCGGCTTCCACTTCGCTCTGCAGCTTGCCCTCCCAGTCGCCGTGGCAGATCTCCTGCAAGTCGGGCATGGGGCGCAAGATCAGGTTGCTGTGGTTGCTGCAGATGGCGTCGGCTGTGGCCCAGGGGCGCTTCAGGGGGCTGGAGAAGGCCAGTTGCAGGGGTTGAGTGGCCAAAAATTCTGCCACCTTGGCTGCCTGTTCTTCCCCGGTGGCATTGAGGGGAATGTCCCGCTGCCCCTGAAAACGGCGCTCCCGGTTCCATTGGGTTTCCCCATGCCGCACCAGCAAGATGCGGATCCCCTGCTTGCGCTTGGGCAGAGCTGGGCCGAGGTGAGCAGTGATGTTCAAAGATTCCAGTTGCGGCGGCCCCTGCAGGCCCTCAGGGAAATTGAGCACGCTGATGGCGCAGTTATCCTGCCCCAGACGGTGATAGTGGTGTGGCCCCAGGCCAATGGCGGTGCTGACCAAGGCGCGATTGATGCCGCTGTGGCCCACAACGAGGATATTGAGGGTCTGGCTTGGGGCGGACTCTGCTCGGGCAGCAGATTGCAAGTGCTCGGCCAGCATTTGCCAAAACTCCCGCGCCTGCTGCCAGAGATCCCGCACCGGAAAGCGCCCCTGCAGCTCCAGGCTGTCGGGATGGTGCCGCCACAGATGGTAGTCTTCGGGGTATTTCTCCTTCACCTCGGCAAAGGTCAGCCCTTCCCAAGCCGTCAGGTCGATCTCTCGCAGTTGCTCGGTAATCTGCAGAGGGATCCCTTCTCGCTCTTTCAGGATGATGCGAGCGGTATCGAGGGCGCGAGAAAGGGGACTGCAATAGGCGTAATCCAACGGGATCCCGGCCAGGGCTGCGGCGACGCGCTGCGCCTGCACTGCTCCGCTGGGGGCCAGACGAGAGAGATCGGAGCGGCCTTGAATGCGATTTTCCAGGTTAAAGGTGCTCTCACCATGGCGCACGATCAAGATGCGCAGGGCAGGCTGAGCCATCGCTTGCACTTTACCCACTCATGAACACCTTCTAGAGTATCGCCATTGGGCGGTGCTTGCCTTGGCCAATTACCGGTTGGGTTGCAGACTGAGGGTTGTTTCGGTTGGCTGCCGCTTATCGTGAGGGCATCTTGGCCACCTTGGAGGAGAGCTACCATGCTGCGTTCCCATTGGCAGAGGTTTTGGCTGGAATGGACATTGGCCACGTTGTTGGGGCAGGGGGCCGGCCTGGTGCTCTTTGCCTTGGTCGTGGTGATGTTGAGTCAGTTTTTCCGTCCGCCGCTGCTGCTCTTGGGCCTGGTGCTGGGTTTTTCGCGCGGGCTGGGGGTGGGGATCGGCCAGGGGCTGGCGCTGGGATCCCGGATTTTGCTCTCGACGGAGCAGGCTGTGGCCTGGGTGGGCGCAACTGCTCTGGGCTGGGCTGTGGCTGACGCAACAAATGGGCAATGCTTGGCTGGGGGTGGTGGTGGCAGGAGCGATTTTGGGCTTGGCGCAATGGCTGGCCCTGCGCTCAGGTGACGGCG
>NZ_JANSJH010000002.1:21380-26357 GCF_047462495.1 Synechococcus sp. H55.2
GCAGGAGCGATTTTGGGCTTGGCGCAATGGCTGGCCCTGCGCTCAGGTGACGGCGTGGCTGTGGATGGCCACGTGGATCACGGCCTTCGGGCTGGGCCAGTTGGCAGAGCAGGTGCTGGGGAACTGGCCAGAAAACGTTTGGGCGGCAGTGGCCTTGCTGCTGATCCGGAGCACCCTAGATGGAGCGGTGACGGGCAATAACTTGGCCTGGATGTTGCAGAATCGGCCAGAAGCATCTTCGTCAGATCCCGGCTGAGGCCAGGAGAGACAAGCAACTCTCCCCTCACAGGTAAGATGGTTAGGCGGTGCTGGAATGCTGCCGTCAGGCTGGAGAGGGGATATGGGACAACGGCAACTCCTGCGGGGGATCTTGATCGGGTTGGGCCTTCTGGCCGCCATGCTGGTGTGGGTTGTCGTGTGGCTGCTCACCCGCAGCCCGGTGGCTTTGTTGCTGGCCCACCCGGAACTGCCGCCGATTGTGGGTTTGGCCCCCCGTTCTACCGAGGCTTTGCTGCTGTTGGCCGTTCCCCTCGACGAGGTGCAAGCGTTTTGGCAAGCTGCAACCCCTGCCCCCCAACGACGCGCCGCCCGTCAGCAATGGCAAAAGTTTTTCTCCGCCGAAGGCCCGGGTTGGCTGGGATCTGTACTGGCCGGGGCAGCTCTGGATTTTGAGCGGGAGGTGCGGCCCTGGCTGGGAAAAAGCACGCTCTTGGCCAGCTTGCCGGAGGGGGGGACTTTGGTGGCCCTGGAGACGCGGGATCGGGCAGTCTCTCAATTTGAGCTGAACCTGTTGTGGGAACGGCAGAGTTTGGCGGGGATACCGGTGCAGGTGGACACTTACAAGGGCATTCAGGTGGTGTCCAGCCCGATTCCGGGCCTGGAGGGGTTCTCGGCGGCTGTTTTTGGCGAGCAGTACGTGTTGTTGGCGGAGCAGCCGGCGGCCATTCGCGCTGCCATCGATGCTTGGCAATTGCCGCAGTTGTCTCTGGTGGCTCAGCCCCTGTTTCAGCAGGTGATCGAGCCGCTGCAGGAGGCGCATGTGGGTTGGGCCTTCTGGCAAAACCCGGAAGCGGTTGCTCCGGACGGGCTGACGTTGCAGGCAGTGGGGCTGGGACTGGGGGTGAACTTCCGGGGCTTGGTGGCCGAAAGTGCTGCCCTCTGGCGTGCGCCTGCTGAGTTCTCCTTGCCGGCGGCAGAAGCTTTTCGTCCGGAGATCATTCAGCATCTGCCTGACGAGACCTTGGCGCTGGTTTCTGGAGCTCACCTGGCCTCGGTTTGGCAGAGCTTGGGGCAGATCCGGCCTCTGAGCCCCCTGGGGTGGCGGGTGGATCCCGGCCAATGGCTGCAGCGCTTACAATCTCAGGTGAAGCTGGACTGGCAACGTCTGTTGCCGGAACGGGGGGAGTTTGCCTTTGCCCTTTTGCCCGGCGACCGGGATCCGGCCTGGCTGTGGGTGGGTAAGATGCCGGACGAGCCGGGTTCCGACCTGGATGAGCGGGCGCGCGCCCAAGGCTGGCAGGTGGTTTCTCTCCCGATGCAGCGCGGCACCGCCACCGCTTGGGCTCAACCCAAGCCTTTGCAGCCCAGCCGCTCCGCCTCTGGAGCGGAGATCCCTGGCGGTGGGCCGCCGGAGGTCAGCGGGGAAGAAGGAGCCCTGTCAGAGGCTCTCCCCCAAACGCCGCCAGGGATCCCGTTGCTGGCGCAGGTGTATCACGCCGACCACAAAGGCTATTCCTACCTGGCCTCTTCCTTGGCGGCTTTGGAGGCGGCCCTCGCGGATCCCCCCTTGGCTGCCGACCGCGCCTGGCGCAAGGTGGTGGCTCCTCTGCCCCACCGCAATCTGGGCTATGGATATGGATCGCTGGGGTTGCTGCTGGAAAGCACGCTACTTAAGGGATCCCGCTGGTCGTCCACGCGCTTTGCCTTTGCCACCACAGCCCTGACGGTTTCTGAGGCTCCCTACCCGGAGCGGGGCCGCCAGATCACCCAAATGGGCAAGCTGGTTTGGCAGTGGTATTGAGGGTCAGACTATCCAGGGATCCCGGCAGTTGGCGGGGATGTACTTGCCCAGATAGACCTGGTTGCCGGCTTCGTTCCACTCGACAAAGTCGAAGATTTGGGTGAGCAGAAACATTCCCCGGCCCGATTCTTCGGTTTCCAAGATGCCGCGCTGGCAGCGGCTGAGCTTGCATTGGGGACGAAAGCCAGGTCCTTGATCCCGCACCAGCCATTGGTAAAACGGCTCTGAGCTGGCGTACTCGATGATCACTTTCTTGTTGGGATCGAGGCCATTACCGTGGCGGACGGCATTGATGATCGCTTCCTGTAAGCCCAGGCGCACCTCTGCCCGCCAAGGGGGAGGAACTTTTGAGATCAACAGATCGAGAACCGGTTGGGTGTAAAGGGTGGAGGGAAAGCTGATAACGCTCCAGGAGCAATGGGCGGGTTTGAGGGAAAGGGCAATCACGGAGGCAGTCTTCCCGGGGCACAGCGCTCTTCACCCATTCTAGCAATCCCATCGGTGTCAACCCCAGCAGAGGGGTGACCAGATCTCGGCAAGGGATCTTTTGCCGTACCATCTTGAGTAACGAGTCTCTTCGCGGTTACGCCCAATCGGCTATGGCAATCAAAGTTGGGGACAAGGTTAAAGTTCGCTGTGTCCGGGATCGCGGGCAAGAAAATGTCAGCGCTCTGGTGGGCAAAGAGGCTGTGGTGCTGGCCCGGCGGGTGGTCGATGGCAGCGGTGTCGGCTACGTTTTGGAGTTTCCTGATCGCTCTCGACACTGGTTTTTTGAGAGCGAGCTGGAAGCGCTCTAGGCCCCTGTCTGTGTTGCTGTTGTCTGGACGGTCGGTTGGTGGCTCCTCCTCCCCATTTGAATCGCCGTTTGCTGGCCCGCCAGATGGCCGCCCAGGTGGATGGCCTGACGGTGGAGCTGGCTGCTGCTGCTCTGGAGGCTATGCTGGATAGCATCAGTCAATGCCTGGCCCAGGGCGGTTCGGTGCGGCTGTCTCGCTTCGGCACGTTCTCGCTGCGCCATCGTCCTGCCCGGCAAACCTACCACCCGCGCACCAAGGCTCCCATTTACATCCCGGCTGCCAATGTGCCCCATTTTGTTCCCAGCCCTGAGCTGGGACGGGCGCCTAAGTCTGAGTCTGCGGGATCCGTCTAGGGTAGCTGCAGAATGACCGTCCTGCTCTGGTTTCGCACCGACTTGCGCCTGCTGGATCACCAGCCGCTGACGCGGGCTTGCCAACAGGGATCTCCCCTGATTCCCTTGTATTGTTTGGATCCCCGCCAGTTCGGTCAGGCTTCCTTGGTACTCCGCCCCAGAACCGGCCCTTTCCGCGCTCAGTTTTTGCTGGAGAGTTTGGCGGATCTGCGGCAGCAGTTGCGGGCGCGCGGCTCGGATTTGGTGATCCGCCGGGGCCAGCCGGAGCAGGTGATCCCCAGCTTGGCACGGGAGTGGGGGGTGAAGGCGGTCTATGCCCATGAGGAGGTGGGCACCGAGGAGACAGAGGTGACGGCTGCTGTTGAGAAGGCTTTGCTGGGGATCCGGTTGCACCTGGAGTGGGGCCACACCCTCTATCACCCTGAGGATCTCCCCTTTGGTCTTTCCCAACTGCCGGAGCTGTTCACCCGTTTTCGCAAGCAAGTCGAGGGGAGCACCCCCATCCGGGATCCCCTGCCCATTCCTTCTCTTCCCCCCCTGCCGTCGGGGTTGGATCCCGGCCCGTTGCCTACTCTGGCCGAGCTAGGGCTGAGTTTGCCCCCGCCGGATCGCCGCGCCCGCTTCACCTACACCGGTGGGAGCACCGCTGCCCAGGCCCGCCTGCAAACCTACTTTTGGGATCTGGATCGGCTGCGCATCTACAAGGAAACCCGCAACGGCATGTTGGATCCCAACGACAGCTCGCGGCTGTCTGCTTGGTTGGCCTTGGGCTGTATCTCGCCTCGCACCGTCTATGCCGAAGTCAAGCGTTATGAACAGGAGCGGGTGCGCAATGAGTCCACCGACTGGCTGGTCTTCGAGCTGCTGTGGCGAGATTATTTTCGGTTTGTCTTGGCCAAGCACGGCGCTAAACTGTTCCGTCCTTCTGGGATCCAGGGGATCCCCATCCCTTGGCAGCAGGATTGGCCCCGCTTTCAGGCGTGGTGCCGGGGCGAGACGGGCTACCCCTTGGTGGATGCCAACATGCGGGAGCTGGCGGCTACCGGCTTTATGTCCAACCGGGGACGGCAGAATGTGGCCAGCTTTCTGACCAAGAATCTGGGCATCGACTGGCGCATGGGCGCTGAGTGGTTTGAGTCGCTGTTGATCGACTACGACGTGGCCAGCAACTACGGCAACTGGAACTACGCTGCCGGTGTAGGGAATGATGCCCGCGGCTTCCGCTACTTCCACATCCCCAAGCAATCTCGCGAGTACGACCCCAAGGGAGACTATCTGCGCCACTGGTTGCCGGAATTGGCCGGGATCCCAGGGGACAAAATCCACGAGCCCTATCGCCTCACCGCTGCCGAGCAAAAGCAATTTGGGGTTCGCTTGGGAGTGGACTACCCTCGTCCTGTGGTGGATCTGGAGAAATCCCTCGCGGCCAATCGACGGGTTTACGAAGCTGCCCTGGCCTCGCGGTGAGCGTTGGCTTCCCAATTTCTCCCAAGAGGGCAAAGGGGGCTGAGGTGATTTTTCAAGAAGCAGTTCCAGCCCAACGGTGCTATTCTAGTTAAGCGCCGTCTCGGCTCAGTAGCTCAGCGGTAGAGCAGGGGACTCATAAGCCCTTGGTCGCGTGTTCAAATCACGCCTGAGCCATCCACGCTCAACCTTTGTCCAAGGCTTCCCAGCCTGCCAGACACCATAGCTGGGTTGCGGTAGGGGCTTGGTTAGTATATTGGGATCCCTGCCTTGAGAATCGGTTCTGCAGATGGCCGTTCCGGATTACCAGAGCTTGCTGTTGCCGCTGCTCCAGTTTGCAGCA
>NZ_JANSJH010000002.1:26457-51019 GCF_047462495.1 Synechococcus sp. H55.2
AACCTAGCCCGAGGAGGCGAAAAGCGCTGTGACTCAGGTCAAGACCAAGGGAACCGATGAGATGGCTTTGCAGCTCATTGTGGGTTTGGGCAATCCCGGCCCACAATATGCCGATACCCGCCACAATTGCGGCTTTATGGTGCTGGATCGGCTGGCGCAGCGCTGGGGGATCCCGTTGGTTTTGGAAAAGCGGTTCCAAGGCAGCTACGGAGAAGGTTTTGTTCTGGGGGGCAAGCGGCGCCTGCTCAAGCCGGAGACCTACATGAACCGTTCCGGCCAAGCGGTGCGGGCAGTGCTGGACTGGTACAAACTGGATCCCGCCGCGGTGTTGGTGGTGTACGACGATATGGACTTGCCCCTGGGTCGCCTGCGACTGCGGGGATCCGGCTCTGCCGGCGGACACAACGGCATGAAGTCCATCATTCAGCACGTGGGGAGCGAGGCGTTGCCGCGGCTACGCTTGGGGGTGGGCAAACCCAAGGGCAGCGAAGATGTGATTGGCCATGTGTTGGGTGGATTTGCCCCTGCAGAACAAGAGGTGCTGGAGCAGGTGTTGGATACGGCGGTAGAGGCGGTGGAGTGCTGTTTGCAAGAGGGGCTGATGACGGCCATGAACCGGTTTAATCCCCTAGATCTGTCTGGGCCAACGTCCGAGCGAGATGGACAAAATCCTCCCCTGGGCCCAAGCAGGACTTTCCGTGAGGAGCGGGCGACCTCAAAGTGCGAAGGTTAAAAAGTGGCTCCCCTCGATTGCCGGTTTTGAGGGAGTGTGGTCTTGTCTGGCAAGAGAGCGGGCAATTCTATTGGGAAAGCGATACTCCAGATAAGTGTTAATTATCTGGAGTATCTACAGATGGAACCGGGCCTAGTTCCAGGCTGCTCCGCTCGACAGAGATGGGCCTGAGCAGAACAAAGTGCCGATGTAAGCGTTGCAAGCGGATCCCGATGAGGGTTAGCCTTTGTAACAGTCTTCTGGCCAAGCGATGCTGCTCGTGCCAGCCCAAGACGAAAACAAGACCCAAAGCAGTCCACCTGAGGTTGAGATCTTGCTGTTGAATTGCCCGGATCCCATGTTGCTTGCCGTCGAAGCTGCTGCTCCCGTGGACGCCAATCTTGCCCCTCTGATCCTGGTAGCGGTGCTGATGTCTCTGGTGGTCATCTACCTGGCCAGCCGCGTTGCCGGAGAAATTGCCGTTCGCCTGAGTTTTCCCCCCGTGCTGGGAGAGTTGCTGGGGGGCGTCATGGTGGGAGCCTCTGCCCTGGGGTTGCTCGTCTTCCCAGAGGGGCCAGTTTCCGGCCAAGAGCTGCATACCTTGGCTCAATCCTCAGCCCTGATGCAATTTTTGCAAACCACTGCCGGCCTCGACGAGGGATCCCTGGTGCCGGTGTTCTCCGCCCAAAGCCAGATCATCGACACCCTCTCGGAAATCGGGGTGGTGATCCTCTTGTTTGAAATTGGCCTCGAATCGGATCTGGCCGAGCTGTTGCGAGTCGGCCCCCAGGCCGCAGCCGTAGCCGTCATCGGTGTTGCTGTGCCCTTCCTGGCGGGAACACTGGGCTTGCTCTACCTGTTTCATGTGCCCACCATCCCCGCGGTATTTGCCGGGGCCGCCCTCACAGCAACCAGCATTGGTATTACCGCCCGCGTCTTGGCCGAGCTGCAAAAACTCACCTCCCCCGAAGGGCAGGTGATCATCGGCGCTGCCGTCCTGGACGACGTGTTGGGCATCATCATCTTGGCCGTGGTGGCGGGCTTGGCCAAAACCGGGGAGGTTGACCTAGCCGATATCGGCCTCATCATCGTCAGCGCCATCGTCTTTCTGGTCGGCTCCATTGTTTTGGGGCGCCTCCTCAGCCCCTACTTTGTAGCCCTCCTTAACAACCTAAGAACCCGCGGCAACCCGCTTTTGCCCGCCCTTGTGCTGGCTTTTCTGTTGGCCTACGTGGGCCAGGTGATCCACCTGGAGGCCATCTTGGGCGCTTTTGCCGCCGGCCTCATTCTGGCCGAAACCGAGAAACGGCAAGAGCTGGAAGAGCAGATCAAACCCGTCTCTGACCTGCTGGTGCCCATCTTCTTCGTCTGCGTCGGGGCCCGAACCAAACTCGGCGTGCTCAACCCCACCCTCCCCGCCAACCGCGAGGGTCTGATCATTGCCGTCTTCTTGATTGGCGTTGCGATTGTGGGCAAGCTGGCCGCCGGCCTGGGGGCGTTCGGCAAGCCGGGCATCAACCGCTATGCCATTGGCGTGGGCATGATCCCGCGCGGCGAGGTGGGCCTGGTGTTTGCCGGCGTGGGATCCACCAGCGGCGTTCTCTCCGATGCCCTGGACGTCAGCATCATCGTCATGGTGATCGCCACCACCTTTATCGCCCCCCTCTGGCTGCGGGGAGTCTTGCCCGGGGCAGCAGACTCTCCTCCTTCCCTTCTGGATCTGCAGGCAGAAGCATCAGAGCAAGACCGCGTCGAAACCCCATCAGCGCGCTCAGACTCAGAGCAGGTGGGCATTCCTGAGGGTTAAATCACCTCGGCTTTCTCCCCAAACGCCCCCAGAGCGTCTGGAACAGCAGCCGCAACGGGTTGCGACGGCGGGAGCCCACGTGTTCAACCTTCTCCGTCCTCTCCTCTTGGGGCAAAATCACCTGCAGCGAGGGCGGCTCAAACCGCTGCATCGTTGTGGAGCGCCGATCCACCACCTCCGTCTTCACGCTGCGAAAGCTCACCGACTGGAGATATCGCTGAAAATCTTCGTCCGACAACCGGCGAATGCAATACTGCATCCGCACCTGATCCCCCAACTGGATCTGATCCCCGTCCTTGAGATCCCAGCTCAAACATTGCTGCCCGTTTACCGAGATGCCATTGGTGCTGCGCTTGCCTTCGATATTGCCGTCCAACAGCCGGTAGGTGTACTGGCCGTCTTTTTGGGGTAGCCGCAGCAGCAGCGCATGTTGCCGAGAAACAGCCGCCGAATGGATGACAATGGCGTTGCCGGGATCCCTGCCGATGGAGTAAGTGGCCGCGCTGAGGGCCACCGCCCGCCGTCCCTGCTCATCATCGATGACCAGCACGTGCCAAACCTGGGATGGGAAAGACTTTGCGTCGGTAGACATTGTCTGGGGTCTGCTTTGCCAGAGAAAGGCTCGGCAAGAGAGGGCCTTTCCCCCATAATGATAGGGTAGGGTTTCCCCACCGGTAAGGATTGTTAACAGCAACCATGACTGCAACTCCATCTCTTCTCCAAGACCTGCCCCCCATCTACCCCGGCGTTGCCGTGCGGGTCATCAATCCCAACGACACCTACTACCTCTTTGAAGGACAAGTGCAGCGGGTTACCGACGACCACGCCGCCGTTCTCTTTGAAGGCGGCAACTGGGATAAATTGGTCACCTTCCGCCTCACAGAACTGGAAGTGATCGACAAATCCCGCCCCTAGCTCTGTTCTTTTTCCGATCCCCCCAGAACCCACCCATGCGCAGCCATTGGCAGGAACCTTTCCTCTGGATCCACGCCGCCGGGATCCTTGCCTTCCCCCTGTGGGTGGGGCTGACCTTGATCGGGCTGGCCACGGGGGATCCCCTCCTCCCGGTGGGGGTGGAGCAAGCTTGGGTAGCTGTGGTGGGCATTGCGCCGGTCTTTGCCATGCAGTGGCGCAAACCGTTCGACATCTTCAGCCTGTTGGTGGCCTCTGTTCCCCCAGAGGAACTCACCCCCGACCAACGCCGCATCTTGGCTGCCTTCCTCAGCCCCGAACACAAGATCTTGACGCTGTTGGCGGCAATCCTGATGCTGGAAATCGGTGAGCGCCTTTACGACTTTGCCCCCCTCTTTGCCCCCCTCACCCCTGGCAACGGCACCCGCTTAGCCGGCCTGGCCGTAGCCGCCTTTGGATTTTGGGGGGCCAACCTGTTCTTGCAGATCCCCCTTGCCGCCATACGGGTGCTCCTCCTCAGCGAGCCGGAGCTGGCCCAACTGGATCCCATCCCTGCTGAGGAGATCGAGAGCCGCTTCTCCGTCGTCGGCGATCGCCACATCCCGCTGCTGCAACGGCTGCTGCGCCACCTCTCTGAAGGCGACTTGAAAAAACCAGGAGACAAGGTTAAAGGCAGTCAAGGCAATGAAGTGGCAGGAGACCCACGACCCGAATCCCAGAAACGGGATCCCTCCGCAGAAGTTGCCCTGCCGGCCCCTGAAACTCCCCTCGATCCCACCTAAGGGTTGTGGCTCGATGTTAGATTGGAGTCAATCCAGACAACACACTGTGAAACCGAACCATCGGCATTCCCCTGATCTTCGAGGCTACCGCACCGGCAATGGCGAGCAACTTTTCCTTCCGCTTCAAACAGTTCACCCAACGCCTCAGAGAAACCACCCAACTTCCCCAGTTTTTCACCGAGCAAGCCACCAGCGAAACCCAAAACCTCGCGCGGGAGTTGGCTTTGGTTGGGGAATACGCCACCCAGCTCAGCCAGGTGGTGATGGAGGTGGACTTCCTCAACCAGCTCTACACCCGTCTTTTGCATGAGCGGGAAGTTTTGCAGCAGGAAAAAGACAACCTGGAAGCACGGGTCTTTGAGTTGCAGCAGGAGCGCAACGAGACAGAGCCGCAAGTGATGTACTTGCGAGAGCAGCTGAGCCAAGCCAGCTTTCAACTGGAACAAACCCAAAACCGCGAGCGCAGCCTCAGCGAGCGGGAACGGCAACTGTCGGAGATCGTGGCCCAACTGGAGCGCCGGCGGGCTGTGCTCAACCAGGCCATCGAAAACCTCACCAACCAAGAGGCCGACTACACCGTTCGTACCAAAGAGCTGGAGGCGGTTGTCCACGAAAACGAAAAGAAAGCCAAGCAGTATCTAGAAGCCGCCAACCACTATCGCGCCTACCTAGAAGAGCTCAATGCTCAGGTGCAAGAAACGCAAGCCAAGCTGAGAAACCTCGGTGTCGAACCCAAGCCTGCCGACCTGCCGCGGCTTGAGGATATGGAAAAGCCGACTCCCATCCCCACACCGCCGCCCTCTACTCCCATCGGCTACCCACCACCCCAACAGTCTCCTCTCCCCCAGTCGGGTGGCTACTGGCAGGACAGCCCCTTCGAGGACGATCCCTGGAGCTAGGGGTTATCCCAACAGCACCTGTAAGCCAGCTCTGCGGCAAAGCTCAGTGCCCTCTGCCCTGACCCGCCTTGGGGAGAGCTGAGGGGAGCGCTTACCCTGGAAGAAATCCATTGAAAGGGATCCACAAAAAGATCCTCAAGATTCCTGCAGAGATCCCGACCCCTGACGTTCAATCCATGCGTTTCTTGTCCAGCCAAGCCTATGGAACCGACCATGCCGGATTTACAAGCCCTCAGCCAATGGGATCGGCAGTTCTGCCGCTTTGCCGAGCAGCAACAGCTCCTCAAGCCCAAACAACTGGCCTTGGCCCTGAAGATCCAGCGGCAGCAGCACGGCCCCCTGGCTTTGATCCTCTGGCAGTTGGGGTTCGTGGGCCTGCAACACTTGGCCCAGTTCTGGGAGAGAGTATCTAGCGGCGCCGAGCTGCTCCGAGATGAGGCCCTCGGCTGAGAAAAGGGGCAAGAGCCCCAAGGTTCTGCGCTATCCCTCTGTGTCCCTGGAAGAAGCTGGAATCCACAGGCATAGGTCTTGCCCTGCAATCAAGTCGATTCTTCCGGCAGCAGACCTTTGGGATCCTCTGGCGGCGGCAGATGCGCCAGATCCACAGTCGCTCCCCCCAACAGCCGGGCTTGGATCCCTTTGAGGACGACATACAGCACCGGCACCACCAGCAGGCTGAGTAGGGTTGAGACGAACATACCGCCGATAACAGCCGTGCCCAGAGATTGGCGGCTGGCAGCCCCGGCGCCACTGGCCACCGCCAGCGGGAAAATGCCCAGGATCGTGCTCAAAGCCGTCATGAGGATGGCGCGGAAACGCGTCTCCGCCGCCTGGATCGCGGCCTTGGCCAGTGGGATCCCTTGGGCAACCAGTTGGTTGGCAAACTCCACGATCAAGATCGAGTTCTTGCTGGCCAGACCGATCAACATCACCAGCCCCACTTGGCAAAAGATGTCGTTGGCCAGGCCCCGCAGCAGTTGGGCCGAGAGCGCCCCCAAAACCGCCAGCGGCACCGCCAGCAGAATGATCAAGGGATCCACATAGCTCTCAAATTGGGCCGCCAGCACCAGGAAGACGAACACCGACCCCAAAGCAAAGATCAGCGGCGCCTGCCCCCCCGACTCGATCTCTTCTAAGGACAGGCCCGACCACTCGAAGCCAAACCCCTGGGGCAGCAAGCGGGCAGCCAGACTTTCCATAGCCCGAATGGCCTGGCCCGAGCTGAAGCCCGGCAGCGGGCTGCCCTGGATCTCCGCCGAGCGGAAGAGGTTGAAATGATTGATGAGCGCCGGGCCGGTGGTCTCCTCCACCTGAACCAACGTGCTCAAGGGCAAGAGCTGCCCCTGCCCACCGCGCACGTAGAACTGGCCAATACGTTCGGGGCTGCTCCGGAAAGCCTGGTCCGCCTGGACGTAGACCCGGTAGTTTCGGTTGAACAGGTCAAAGTCGTTGACATAGGTGCCTCCCAGCAGCGTCTGTAGCGTGCCGAAGACCTCGGCCAGCGGGATCCCCAGCACCTGCGCTATGTCCCGATCCACCTTGACCTGCAACCGGGGGGAGTTGGCGTTGAAGGTGGGCGGATTAATCCGCACGCCCAGGGGGGGCTGGCCCGGCGGGGGCGGCGAGTTGCCCACAAAGAAAAAGGCGTTGGCCGTCTGCTGCAGCAGGTTGAAATCGTTCACCCCCCGATCCTGGAGTTGGAAGGTAAACCCGCCCGTGTTTCCCAGATCGGGAATGGCTGGCGGCAAAATCGGGATCACCAACGAGCGGCTGATCCCGCCCAAAAAGGGCCCGAACAGCCGGTTGACAATCGCCTGCGCCGATTGTTCCGGTCGCCGCCGCTTGTCCCAGGGCTTGAGGGTGGCGAAGATCAACCCGTTCCCCGGCGAGGGCCCAGTAAAGCTGAACCCCCCCACGATCACCTGGTTTTCGATTTCCGGGATCCCGTCCAAAATGGCGCTGGCCTGCCGGATGACCCGGTCGGTGTAGTTGAGCGAAACCCCCGGCGGCCCCTGCACAATGGTGATGAAAAAGCCCTGATCCTCATCCGGCACAAACCCCGTTGGCACGATCTGGAACAGCCAATAGGTGAGGCCCAGACAGGCGACAAACCCCGCCACCACCACCAGCCGCAGCTTCACCACCAGCTCCAGCAGCCGGCGATAGGCGGCGCGGATCCCTTCCACCGCCCGGTCAAACCAGCGCAACAGCCAAAACATCTGCTCAGAACGTGGGCGGATCAGCAGCGCCGACAACGCCGGGGCCAGGGTAATGGCATTAAACGTAGACAGGGAAACCGATACGGCAATGGTGACGGCAAACTGCTGGTAGATGCGGCCACTGGTGCCGGGAAAGAACGCGATCGGCACAAACAAGCCCAGCAGCACCAGCGTCGTGGCAATCACCGCCCCCAGCACCTCGTTCATCCCCGCCGAGGCCCCCTGCAGAGGCCGCATGCCGCGGTCGCGGATGTAGCGGGAGATGTTCTCCACCACCACGATGGTGTCGTCCACCACCAAACCGGTGGCCAAAGTGAGGCCAAACATGGTCAGGGTGTTGATGGAAAAGCCGAATAGGCGCACAAAGGCGAACGTCCCCAGCAGCGCCACCGGGATCGTGACGGTAGGGATAAGGGTGATGCGCCAATCTTGCAAAAAGATAAACAGCACCAGCACCACCAGGACGATAGCCTGGAGCAGGGTGAAGATCACCTCTTGTACCGACTCGGTGATGAACAGCGTGGCGTCGAAGGCGATCTCGTAGATCAAGCCGGGCGGGAAATTTTTCGCCAGCTCGGCCAACGTCTGCCGCACCTGCCGCGACACCTCGAGGGCGTTGGCATCCGGCTGCTTGGTGATGGCGATCCCCACCGCCTCCTGGCCGCCGATGCGGAAGAACGTATCGTAACTTCGGGCTCCCAGCTCCACCCGGCCCACGTCGGCAATGCGCACCAAGCCGCCATTTGGGCTGGCTTTGAGGACAATTTGGGCAAACTCCTCCGGCTGGGAAAGCCGACCCGTGGCCTGGACGCTGATCTGAAACTCCTGATCCGGCAGGCTGGGCTGGCTGCCGATTTGGCCGGCAGGCACCTGGATATTCTGCTGGCGCACCGCGTTCACCACATCCAGCGCCGTCAGCCCGTAGCCGGCCAGCCGCGTCGGATCCAGCCAGATGCGCATGGCATAGGTGCGCTCCCCAAAGACGATGACATCGCTAACGCCACGGATGCGCCGCAGGGCATCCCGCACGAACAGCTCGGCGTAGTTGCTCACAAACAGCTCGTCGTATTCCCCCGCCTCTGAGCGCAGCGCCACCACCTGCACAAAAGCGCTATCGCCCGCCTTTTCCACGCTGAGGCCGTTTTGAATCACTTCTGCCGGCAGCCGCGCCTGCACGCGTGCCACCCGGTTCTGCACATCCACAGCTGCTGTGTCCAGATCCCGATCCGGGCTGAAGGTGACGGTGATCTGGCTGGTGCCGTTGCTGCTGCTGACCGAGGAGATGTACCGGATGCCCTCGACGCCGTTGATCTCCTGCTCCAGCACATTCGTCACCGCCGTCTCCACCGTCTCGGCATCGGCCCCGGGGTAAACAGCGGTCACCGTCACTGCCGGCGGCGCCACCTGCGGGTAGTAGTCCACCGGCAACAGGGGGATGCTCACCGCTCCCACCAGCACGATTAGGATGGAGCAGACGCTGGCAAAGACAGGGCGGCGAATGAAAAAGTCAACAAACATAGACAGGGATCCGCATGAGGAGTAGAAGGGAGTGGCCGAGCTCAAGAGGGGAGATCTAGGGCGGGGATCCAGGTGGTCTCCCTCCTCCTTGCCTCCTCTGCTGCAAAAGCACCTCATCGACGATGGGGGCGCCATCGCGGATTTTTTGCAGGCCGCTCAGCACAATCGGCTCATTGGCCTGCAGCCCCTCCAGCACCTCGTAGCTGTTGCCGTGGATGGATCCCAGCCGCACCGGCTTTTGCACCGCCACCGCTCCAGGGGGCTGGCCCTCTTCTGCAGGACCTGCAGTCTGCACCGTGTAGACAAAGGTTTGGGCGCCCAGACGGGCTACCGCCGTCACCGGCACCAACAAAGCTGGCCGCTCCTCCCAGA
This sequence comes from Synechococcus sp. H55.2, assembly GCF_047462495.1. Classification (NCBI taxonomy): domain Bacteria; kingdom Bacillati; phylum Cyanobacteriota; class Cyanophyceae; order Synechococcales; family Synechococcaceae; genus Synechococcus; species Synechococcus sp. H55.2. Next base: position 35,679 of record NZ_JANSJH010000002.1, read on the forward strand.
CGATGCGGGTTCGCACAAACTGGGCGTTACGCAACTGGCCGGCGGGGTTCTCCAGCAAGGCCTTGGCCAGGACCGACTGCGTGCCGGGATCCGCTTCAGGCGCAATGAAAGAGACTTGGCTGGTGCCGATGACCTCGCCGCTGCTATCTAGGATCTGCACCGGCGTGCCGATGCGCAGGCGGGGGGCCTGCTGCAGCGGGATGTTCAGGTTCAGCTCCAGCGCCTGGGTTTGGGTCAGGGTGGTCAAAACCGTCTGGGGTGTCACATAATCCCCCTGCCGCACCAACACCTCGCCGACAATGCCGGCAAAGGGAGCCGTGACCTGGAAAAACTGCAGTTGCACCTGCTGCCGCTCCGCCTCGGCCCGGGCCCGCTCCACCTCTCGCTCTGCCCGCAAGATGGCCGCCTCTTGGGCCCGGATCTGCTCCTGCTGGGCCGCCAAGGCTGCCTCCGCCTGGCGCAGATCGCGGCTGGACTGATCCGCTTGCGCCTGGCTAATAGCCCCCTCGGCCAAGAGGCGCAGGTTGCGCTCGTGCTGCTCCTGGGCGAACTCTGCCGCCGCCTCCAGCCGCAGCCGCTCCGCCCGCAACTGGCTGAGCACGGCTCGGCTGCTCTCCAGGTTGGCCTGGGCCGCCGCGATCCCCGCCGTTTGGCCGGCCACCGCCGCCTGTTGCTGCCGGCTGTCGATCGCAAACAGGGGCGCCCCGGCAGAGACCTGGGATCCCAGCCGCACGAACACCTGGGTTACCTGGCCGCTCACCTGGGGCCGGATGCTTGCCACCTGCTGGGATCCGAGGCTGGCGATGAACTCCGCAGTCTCCTGAATGGGCCGTTCTTCCACGGCGCCGATGGCCACCGGGGTGGGCTGGCTTTGTCCACTTCCTCGGCCTTCCATGCCGCGAGGGGGCCCCCCCGCTCGACAGGCAGCCAGCAGCAAAGAAAAACACAACAGCGGCAGAGCTGTTCGCAATCGCCTCATGATTACAACTGCTCCCACAACAGAGGCATCCCCTCTCTGCATTGGCTCAACTAACCAAGGTAATGAGCCTGTGCCTTCCTGCACCTGTGCAAAAGCGCTTGCCATCCTTCCCAATCCAGAACTAAGGTGTATGCTTAGCCAAAAGCCCAGCTTAGCGTCCAGAGCCCCAGCTCGCCGGACAACGGCCATCTTTGGCCAGACGGTTCTAAACTTGTTGCGCAAGCATCGGATCTTTTGTTACCTGACGCGAAGGCAAGTCGCTGCAGTTGAGGAAGTTGATATGAGGACTGTAGCCGTAACCTGGTTTCGCCCGCTGCAGCTCGACTGTCGTCCTCAGCACTGGCTGTGGAGCTGCCTCGGAGCAGCAGCCATCACAGCCTTCACGGCGGTTGCTGCTTGGGCGCGGCCAGTATTGGAAGTGCGCATGACCATGGGCTTGCCCATCAGCCCCAACTATTGGTACCTGGTGGCCCTCAGCCGGGCCGGCAGCCCTGGCCCCACTGCCAACCTGGTGGATCCCAATGTCCGCGTCGGGCCCAATGAGTATGCCTTTGTCCAGAACTGGGACTACCTCATCCGGGTTACCCCCCTCAACGAAGAATCGGTCTTGCAGTCCACCATCCAGCGGTTTGGCGAGCCGGAGCGGGAGTTTGCCGTCGGCTTTAACCAGGTGCGGGCAGAGCGCCTCAGCCGCGACCGCGACACCCTCCGCTTCCAGATCGACATCTCCGAGCTCCAGGGCCTGGACGGGCGGGATCAGGATATCCAGGTGGCGCTGCTCACCGCCCGTGCCCCCTTCCGCGTTGCTCCTGAAGAAACCAACCTGGCCATTGACGCCACCCGTGGCGAGCTGCCCCACTACTACCGCCTCAGCCTCTCCAACCAGCGGCAGGTGGTTGTGGACGATCCCCAGCGGCAAGAGACAGTGCGCCGCAGCCGAGAATTGATCCAACAAAGTGGCTCTGGGGCTGCCCTCACCCGCGACCTCATCGAGGGGGGAGCTTTGGAGATTTTGGCCGCCAACATTCTTACCTTTGAGCTGCGCCTGGTGGACCGCTAGGGATCCTCTCCCCTGCAGGCCCAAGATTGCCGCCATTTCAAATCCCTTCTTCGGCAAGAGAAGCTGGGCTGGGATCCAACATCACAAACAGAAACGACTCCAGCCCTGCCAGGTAGGTGAGCACCTGCTCCTGGGCCGCTTCCTGGTCGATCCGATGGGCTTGGGCCGCCTGCTCGATCAGGCCGGCCACCGCCACTGGCCCCTGCAACAGGGATCCCAGCCAGGCCATCTGGGGGGCTGGTATGGTCAGGCGCCCACGGCTGGCCCCCGGCCAGTTCATGGCAAACTCCAGCTTCTTGTCGTGGGCCTGGGCAAAGTTGTGGCGAAACTCGGCGTTGTCCATCAGGATGGGGTTGAGCTGCACCCTGCCCTCCAGCCAGTCGGCGTCGCTCCAGGGCAAGACCAGGGAAGAGCCGGGGTGCTCCGCCCAAAAGTCGATTAGGCGGTGGTTGGGGTAGATTAGCTCGTAGAAGTGGTTTTGCTCGGCAGGGGAAAGCTTGTCCAGCTCCGCCTGCAGCCAAGCCGGCATGGCCCTGTCTTTGAAGAGCAGCGTCGGATCCCAGTCGGCGTAGTCCACTAGGCAAACCAAGCCCAGCTCCGCCTCTTGAAGCATGCGCAGGAGATCCGGGAGCAAAAACCCTTTGTCGCCGGGTAAGAGGTAGTTGGCGCGGATGTTGGTGTCGTCGCTGTAGATCTGGGGATCCCAGTGCAGGGCAGCGCGTAGCTCGTCAGAGGCCAGGCTGGCCATGAACTCCCGCACCCGCCGGCAGGCTTCGGGGGTGGGCAGCTCAAACAGGCCCAGCAGCCGGAACGCCTCCTGCAGGCGGAAGATCACCTGCCGCTGGTAGGCGTGGTGCAGGTTGGCCCGCAAGATCCCGTCCGGCTTGAGCACCCGCTTAAGCGCCTTCAAGCCCGCCACGGGATCCTCAAGCAGATAGAGCACGTCGTTGAGGCTGATGAAGTCAAACCGCTGCCCCAGTTGTTCAATCTCCAACAGGTTGAGGGCATGCAGCTCCACCTCCCCAAAGCCGTGGTAGCGCAGGCGCCGCTCCGTTGCCTGCACCGACGCCGGCGAGAGGTCGCAGGCCACCAGCCGCGCCCCTGGGTTGGCCTCCGCCAAGATCAAGGTCTCCCAGCCGGAGCCACAGCCGACGTTGAGGATGGCGATCCCCTCGCTGGGCAGGATGGCGCGGGTACGGGCGTATTGGGCCGTCGTCCAGCTCAGGCGGTACAGACTACCGATGGCGCTGCGGCCCGACGCCTCAATGGGTACGTTGGGATAGGGCAGTTCCTCGTAGAGTTGCCGCAAAGACTCGGTTGTGCTGCCGGCCATGGGATCCACTCCAGGAAGCTGCTCCCTATGCTACTGCCTCAGGAACGCCGCAATAGCGTCGGCAATGGCCTCATTGCCCTTGCGATCCAGCTCCTCCGACGCCTGGGGTGGGTGAGGGGGATCCCGCAAGAAGTCCCAGGATCCCGCAAAGAACTCTTCCGGCGAGAGGATACGATGCCAGCCGTAGCGCCGCAATCCCTCCACCAAGAGGGGCGACTCGGCAAAGCTGGAACGGTTGACACAGGCCATGGGGATCCCACAGCGCAGCGCCTCCGCTAGGGTGCCATAGCCCGGCTTGGACACCACCCAGCGGCAGAGGGGCATGACATCCACCGGGCGCCACCTCTGCCCGTCCAGAATCTGCAGGTTAGGCAGAGGGGGAGCCTTGGGGTCGAAGGTGAGAAACTGCCAGTCGGGAAAATCCAAAAGCCGCTCGTAGGGCAAGCCCTGCAGCCCCAGCCCGCCAAAGGTCAACAAAACCGTGGGCCGCTCCCGCTCCAGCCCTAGGCGCTGGGCCACCTCCTCAGCCAAGTAGCGGGGATCCGACCCCGTCAACCCCACGGGTTCCTGGTGGGGAAAGGCGCCCATAGGCTCAGCAAAGGGCAGGCGAAACAGCCGCTGGCAGCGCCCGTACAGCTCGCGGATCCAGCTTACAAAGGGCTGAAACTGGGGGCCGTACTCTTGATAGATAAAGTCCCAGCCGAAGTTGCTGGCCATCCAGCAGGGGATCCCGGCGGCCTCGGCAATGGCGGCGGCAATGGGGGGCACATCCCCTAGCAGCAACGGCACCCCCTGGCTGCGGATGAACTCCGCCTCTTCTCGGATGAGGTCGGCAGACCCCGCTTGGAACGCCCGCAGGGCCGCTAACGTCGCCGGCAGATCCGCCTGCAGCCCATCCGGCTGCACCACCCCCACGTCCAAAGCGCGGGGCCGATGCAGAAACTCCCCTTCCCCGTAGCGCTCCAGCAGCCAAGCGGGAGCCGGCGTCACCCAAATGGGCAGGATCTGCGGCTCCCGCCGCCGCAAAGTGTTCACCACCGCCGTCAGCCGGGTGACGTGACCAAACCCATGGGCCGTTGCCGCCACATAGAGAGGAACTGGATTCACCGCCATAGCCTTAGGAAAGCACAGGCTGAGACTTTTCCCGCCGGGATCCCCAGAGGTTGCTGGCCAAGATGAGGCCCAGGCCCAGCAGCGATCCTGGCGCGATCGGCTCCTGCAACAGCACCGCGATCAACCCCAGCGACAGGAATGGCGTGACATAGACCCAATTGGCCAGGGATCCGCGCTCGTCCGCCAGCTCCAGCGCCCGCAGCCAGAACACAAAAGTCAGGCCCATCTCCGCCAAGCCGATGTAGGCCGCCCAGCCCAGCCCTGCTAGAGTCCACCTCAGCTCCTGCAACGGCAATAGCGCCAGGCAATAGCCGCTGCCGAAGACAAACCCCAGGAACAACTTCAGCACGGCATCCCGTCCATCCCGCACATTGAGCAGCCAGTAGAGGGCCCAAATAGCGGCGCTGCCCACCGCCAGTCCCACTCCCCAGGGATCCTCCACTTGCAGGGTGCCCCAGGAGCCCCCCGTGGCCACCAGCACCACCCCCACCAGGCTCGTTCCCAAAGCCAGCAGCAGCCGCCCGCGCAGGCGCTCCCCCAACAGCGGCACCGCCAAGAGAGCCAGCAGCAGCGGCCAGGTGTAATTTAAAGCCAGTGCCGCCTGGGCCGAGAGGCGATCATAGGCTTGGAAGAGCACCCCGTAGTAGCCAAACGGGTTGAGCAGCCCCTGCAGCGCCGACAGGCCAATTTGGGATCCCTTCTGCTGGCGGACAAGAGGCGCCCGCCCTGTTACCACCAGAACCATCCCCAAGATTAGGCAGGAGCTACACGCCGAAAAAATCAGCAAGACCGTCGGTGAGAGGTGCTGCAACCCGAACTTAAAGGCGCTGGCCGCTGTGGCCCAGCCCAAGATAGCCGCCGCCAGGTAGGCGCGGGCCCGCCAGGGATCCCTGCGCATCAAAAGCTGTCCAGATCCCTGTCTTCTGCCTTTGGCCTCGCTCCAGTGGGAAGGCCCAGCCGTGGCGCCACCACCCAGACGTAGAGCAGGTAGCCCAGACCCGCCACCACCGCCCACTTGAGAACAGTGGTGAAAACCCGGAAGACCAGCCCCACCAGCAAGATACAGCCCAAAATGGCCAAAACCGTCAGCAGTGGACGCCCCCATGTCTCAGCCCAAGTGCGAACGGCATTTTTCCCCTGAGACGAGCTCAGCGCCCCAGAGGCCGCAGCTGCCTGCTCCAGTTCGCGCTCAAGCTGTTTTAGCCGTTCTTGTTCTGAGAAAGAAAGATCCGACATAGGGAGCAGTCTCCAGAATACAGGGCCATCTCCATCTTACGAGCTGCTCCCCAAAAGCAGGGCAAGCTAGGCCCGCGCCGACGGGATCTCTTGGGCCATGGCGCGGAACAGATCTAGAGCTGGGCCAGGGCGACGGTTAGGACGCGGAGCCGGGATCTCGTTGGGCACAAAGGGCCTTTCGACCACCACTTTGGGCTTGGCAGGTGCAGCCGTTGCCGCAGAGTTAGAGGAAGTTGCCGACTGGCTTGGAGCGGATTGTCCAGGCGCCGAGCGAAAAGGCCCGGTTACAAAATCCACCAGACCGCCGAAGAGAATGCCAAAGAAGGAAAAAAGACCGCCGAACAGCTTTTTGAGAATGCCCATTTTGCCGATGTCGTAACGTTCTGCAACTGGCCACTCATTATTGTTAAGAACGGGCAGCTTGGCTATAGGTAGATATGCTTTTTTCAACCTCAGGGATCCCCCACCGGTCTGCCTGTGGCATCGAAGCGCCGCAGCGGTAGGGCCAGCTCCAGCTCCTGCAGCTCCAGGGGTTCCGAGAGGGGCCGGCTGCGCCCCAGCTCAAAGCCATCGGCTGCCGCCGGGTTCACTGCGTAGCCCATATCTGCCATCGCTCCCACCGTAAGGATGCTTAAGGGATTGGGCACCCCCCGGTCGAGGCGGGTGGTCATCAGCTCCCGACCCAAGACGCTCTCCCGCCAGTGGGAATCGCGGGATCCCTCCCCAAACTGGTTCTCTAAGGGAACAGAAGGGGCATTCCCCCCCAACGTGGTAAAAGCGGCAACCGCCCGCGGGCCAATAAAGTGGGGGTCATAGCCCGGCGGCGTCGGCTGATCCCGCCCCACCAAGCCCACCGTCAGCCCCTTGGGATCCCAGACGCTGGGCAAAAAGCCAAGCGCATGGCCCAACTCGTGCAAAGCAGTAATGGGCAGGTCACCCCGCTCTTCCAAAGCCGAGAGGTTTTGGCTGTTGAACACAACCACAGAGTAGAAAGGCAGGCCATTGGAGGCCCGCACAAAACAGGGAGCTGCTCCCCCCAAAATCCGCTCGTTGCCCAGGTCTCTTGCCCGCACCTCCACTAGCAGATCGTCGATGGGAAAATTGAGCGCTGTGCTGGGAAACCCCGCGGCACACTCGCCGGCCCGGATGTTGGTGGGCCCTAGATCCGGCTGATCCCCGACGATGATCTCCTGCCACCTCAAGGCCGCGCTGCGGACAATGGCTTGCTGGCTGGGAGTGAGGCTGTTGTCGGGAAAACGAACGTCAATCGCGAACTGGGGAACAGAGGTAGCCGTCGGCGAAGGGAAAACAGTCGGGGTAGGGGTGAGAACGACAGTTGGAGTAGAGGTGGGAATGACGGTTGTGGGAGCGGGAGTGACACTTACCGAAGAGGAACCACCACTTCCCCCGCAAGCCTTGAGCGCCAGTACCAGAAGCACAGCCACCAGGAATCCGAACAGACCCCCTACTCTGCCCAGAAGCTGCCGTCGCCTTGAAAAAACCTGCACACCACCCCCAAACTCGAAAAGCTCTCCGAGTCAAGTGGATCATACCGGCTGCGACCCGCCTCCCAAGAATGATCTGCATCACACTGTGCCGGCCAACTTCAGGACGAGATGGGCGGCCTAATTCTTCGGGTTAGAATCCTTTATTCTAGGGAGTCAGAAGAACTTTCCTCTATGCCCCAGCCTGCGGCCAAAACGTCCACTGCCGCCTGCAACGCCCGGTTATCCCCCAAAAGTTCCGCGGGATCCGACCGCGGCTCCACCAGGGGGACCAAGCGCAAGATGCGGCTGTCCTGAACCAAGTCAATAACCACGCCCGCTCGCTCCTTACCCAGGTCAGCAAGCTCCTCCGCCGCAGCAGGATCCCGCAGACAGGCGTAGTCAAAGCTATTCACATTCAGGTAAAGGCTGCCATTTACCACCAGCGTGGCGGCGGTGGGATCCTGAAAAACATCCATCACGCAGCCTTCCCCCTGCTTGCGTACCGTGCCATCCACGATGTCGAAGTAACGGACACGTCCCAAATCGGATAGCAGCCGGTAAATATCCCGCTTATTTACCAAAGTTCCCGTATCCACAATACAGGGGGCACAAGGATGAGTATCTGTCATAGGGCAGTCGGTCTCGAAAGGTCAATGGGCGAAGAACAGGCCAAAGGAAGGCAAAATCAATAGTATCTACAGACCCTCTAGAAAAACACCAGTCCTCGGCAATTTTAGGCACGGCTGTGGCTGACCGGCAACTGAGGATCCTACTTGACAAAAACTTTAACCAACCAAAAAGGAAAGGTAATTTGCCTTGCTCTGCAAAGTTGTTGAGTTAGCGAGACTACAGGATCGCTTTCTCCCTTCTGGCCACCCAGCCCTGAGACCGTTAGACCGCTTTCTGGGAAAGCTCGTTCACAACTCCTATTGACTCTATCACAGCCTTCCCGAAAAGATCACAGGCCGCCGCTCAGTCACAATCTACAGGCAAGGGCGACAGAAGCCAATGGATGTTCCGCCAGCCGAGATTGCCTGCATATTGTGGGAGAATGAGTGGCTGGGAAGCTTTAGGCACTAGATATCGTAGATAACATCTGCAAAATCAGGGCTGGCAAAAAAAAGGCCGAGGCCAAGCCCCGACCGAGGAATCCATGTTGTTAAGCTCATCCTCAAGGACGAGAAGGGCTGCTGTCAAAAGACGGCCTGTCTTTCCCGAGTTCAACCGCCGGCGAAAGCGGTGCAGATCCACGCCTGAGTATGATCAAGACTGCCCCTGTCTTTATCTGCTGTCACGGCTCCTGTGCTGACCACCGCCTCTTCTCCCGACCTCCTGACACTTTCGCCAGTCCGTAGCCTGCGCGGCCAAATCAAGGTTCCAGGCGATAAGTCCATCTCCCACCGCGCCCTGATGCTGGGATCCCTGGCGGAAGGGGAAACCGTCATTCACGGGCTGCTGCTGGGGGAGGATCCTCGCAGTACGGCGGCCTGTTTTCGGGCGCTAGGGGCTGGGATCCCCGAGCTCAACAGCGAGTGCGTCCGCATTCAAGGGGTGGGCTTGGATCGCCTGCAGGAGCCGACAGATGTCTTAGACGCCGGCAATTCCGGCACCACCCTGCGCCTGATGCTAGGGATTCTGGCCGGCCAGCGGGGGCGCTTTTTTGCTGTCACTGGGGATCGCTCCCTGCGCTCACGGCCCATGGGGCGGGTGGTGGAGCCGCTGCGGCAGATGGGAGCCAACATCTGGGGGCGGGCGGGGGGCACCTTGGCTCCTTTAGCGGTGCAGGGGGGATCCCTGCAGGGAATTCACTACCACTCGCCGGTGGCCTCGGCCCAGGTGAAGTCCTGTCTGTTGCTGGCGGGCCTTTTGGCAGAAGGCACCACGCAAGTTACAGAGCCGGCCCTCTCCCGCGACCACTCGGAGCGGATGCTGCGGGCCTTTGGCGCCCAGATCCACGTCGATGTCGAGGCGAAAACCGTGGCTGTGGTGGGAGGATCCCGCCTGGTGGGCCAGACGGTGCAGGTACCGGGGGACATCAGCTCAGCAGCCTTTTGGCTGGTGGCCGCCTCGATTGTGCCGGAGAGCGAGTTGCTGCTGCAGGATGTGGGCCTCAACCCCAGCCGCACCGGCGTGCTGCAGGTGTTGCAGGAGATGGGGGCCGATATTCAAGTGGAGAACCGGCGAGAGATGGCGGGTGAACCCCTGGGGGATCTGCGGGTGCGCTCGGCTCGCTTGCGGGGCTGCAGCATTGGTGGCGATCTCATTCCCACGCTAATCGACGAGATCCCGGTTTTGGCGGTGGCGGCAGCTTTTGCCGAGGGGACTACGGTCATTCGCGATGCGGCGGAATTGCGGGTTAAAGAGAGCGACCGCTTGGCGGCCATCGCCCAGGAACTCAGCCGGATGGGGGCCCAGGTCACCGAGTATCCCGACGGCCTGGAAATCAAAGGCGGGATCCCGTTGCAAGGGGCCGAGGTGGACAGCCACGCCGATCACCGCATCGCCATGAGCCTGATGGTGGCCGCCCTGGCCGCCCAGGGATCCACCACCCTTCGAGGGGCCGACTGTGCCCGCATCTCCTACCCCGACTTCATCCCCACCCTGCAGCGGCTGATCAACCCTTCGTCCGCGTCCTAGCCAGCCAAGAGCCAACTTTTGCCGATGTCAGACCAGCCCATCGCCATCGAACACCTCTGCTTCCGGGTTCCTCCCGGCGGCCAGATGGCCTTCATTCAGGAAGACGAGCGGATCTGGGGGCCTGCCCTGCGACAACAGCCGGGCTTTTTGGGCAAAGAAGTCTGGCTGGACCAAGAGGATCCCGAACTTGTTCACCTCATCCTCCGCTGGGCCAGCCGTGCTGCCTGGAAAGCCTTCTCTCCCGACCAAGTGGAGAGGTTGGATCGGCAGATGCAGCCTTTTTATGTACGCCTGGAGCAGGCCAAAGAATACCAGCTCTGGCAGCCCGACCTATTGGGAGAAGGACAAGCCTGATTAGGGGATCCTTTGGCTCTCAAAGCCCACTTCGGGTTCCATTGAGTCGGCTCTAGCGGATGCCGCCGCCCGCTCTTGTTCCACCAACTCCCGCAGGCTGGGCATGGCCAGGGCCCCTTCGCGCCGTTGCAGCCCGGCCTCAAAAGTTTCCGGGGTCACGATCCCACCGGAGATGAGCATCTTGAAAGCGTCCTCTACCGGCATGAACACCTCCACCACCTGGTCTTCCGGCACGATGGCGTACCAGCCCGTCGTTGGGTTAGGGGTGGTGGGCACGAACAGGCTGAGGGAGCGCTGCGGCCCATCCGGCCGGATTGGGGTTTGAATGGTGCCGGTTACAAAGGCCAGCGCCCAAGCCCCAGGCCGGGGATATTCCACCAGCACCACCCGCCGAAAGCGCTGATTGTTGGGGGCAAACAAAACGCTGACCAATTGCTTCAGGGTCTTGTAGACCAACCCCGCCACCGGGATGGCGTGGAGCAACTGCTCGCTCAGGTTGAGCAGCCACTGGCCGACAATGTTGCGGGCCATGAAGCCGATCAGCAGGATGAACACAACCGGCGTCAACAAGCCCACCGCCAGATCGATGAGGTTGATCAAAATGGGGTGCAGCCCCTGGATGGGATTAAACTGCTTGGGAATGCTGGTCAAAAAGCCGATGCTCCAGGTGGCCACCTCCACCGTTAGCCAAATCGTGGTTGCCAGAGGGATCACCACCAGCAAACCCGCCACGAAATAGTTCTTAAGATGCTGTTTCCATTGAGAAACCATGGTGAGGTCGTTCCATCAAGTCAAATGAGTGGACGCACCGAGCCGACGTAAGTGAAGCTTGCAGATGGCAATCATCATACCTGCCTTCTGCCTTGCCCCTATGGGGGCAGCTACAACTTGCTCGGACCCAACAACCGGGCTGCCAGAAAGTGCAGAGCCCCGAACTTTCATGAGGCCGATAATGCTATCTTAGGTCGATATAAAATTTTGTAAAGCGGGGAGCCTGTCCCGAGGCGCTGTGGCCAAGCCCTGGGATAGTTCTGCCGGATGTCGTGTGGGAGGCCCCATGTCCGAGTCAGATTGGTTAGAGCACACCTGTCAGGTGGAGGTGCCGGTTCCCATCGAGCAGGTGTGGGAGCTGTGGGCCAACCTTGCCCTCATGCCGCGCTGGATGAAGTGGATCCGCTCAGTGGAACTGCTGGATCACGAGCTATCGCGGTGGACGCTGGATACGCGCGGCCTCACCTTCAGTTGGATCTCCCGCACCCACACGGTGGTGAAACACCAGCACATCGGCTGGCAATCGGTGGAAGGCTTGCCCAATCGCGGGGCACTGCGCTTTTACGACCGCAAGGGCAGTACCATTGTTAAGCTGTCGGTGGCCTACAAGATCCCGGGGATCCTGGGCAAGATCTTGGATGGCCTGTTTGTGGGCAAAGTTGTGGAGAGCACCATCCAGGCGGACTTGGAGCGCTTCAAAGCCTATGCCCTAGAGCAGGCGGGAGCGAGCGCCAGCAATACTCCGGCCAGCTAGCCCTGGCCAGGTTTGTTCTCCGTTTTGCGACGACCCCTTGATTCCTTGTTAACTCTCGCTGCTGCCAAGGTCTGAATCTATGTCCGATCCCCCTCCTGAGCCTGTCATCGCCCTTTCTCATCAACCGGTGGACAACCGCAACATTCGCTTCTCCCTGGAGCGGGGCGATCTGGATCTGGAGCAGCTCCTGCTGTTGTTGAACCGCAACGCCTTTTGGGCCCAGAATCGCCGGCGGGAAGAGATGGAGCGGGCCATCGCCCACAGCCACCCGGTGGTCAGCGCCTGGGACGGGGAGCGCCTGATCGGCTTTGGCCGCGCCACCTCTGATGGGGTTTACCGGGCTGTCCTCTGGGACATTGTGGTTGATCACGACTACCGCCGCCAGGGCATCGGGCGCAAGCTGGTGGAAACCCTGATCAGCCATCCCCACCTGCAGTCGGTGGAGCGCATCTACCTGTTTACCACCCATCAGCGCGGCTTTTACGAGCGAATTGGTTTTGTGGAAAATCCCAGCACCACTCTGGTGTTACACGGGCGTCCGCTGGGGTTTTTGATCCCGGCTGCCGAACAGGAGCAGGTCTGACCAACAGGGAGCCTCAGGGCAAGAAGAGGCGTGGGTGAGTGTATCTTGAACAACAGTGGGTTGGCTCGGCCTCGGGAAGAGAACGCGCTAGCCTGAAGCAAAAAGGGTGAGAAGGTGTACCTATGGCCAATCGCCTCGCCACGTGTTCCAGCCTTTACCTGCGCAAGCACGCCGAGAACCCGGTGGATTGGTGGCCTTGGATCCCGGAGGCTCTGGAGAAAGCCCGGGCCGAGGACAAGCCGATTTTTCTGTCCATCGGCTATTCCAGTTGCCACTGGTGCACAGTCATGGAGGGGGAGGCTTTCTCCAACCCGGAGATCGCCGCCTTTCTTAATGCCCATTTTTTGCCCATCAAAGTGGATCGCGAGGAGCGGCCCGATCTGGACAGCATCTACATGCAGGCGCTGCAGCTCATGAGCGGGCAGGGGGGGTGGCCCCTCAATGTCTTCCTCACCCCCGATGATCTGGTGCCGTTTTACGCGGGCACCTATTTCCCGGTGGAACCCCGCTTTGGCCGTCCGGGTTTTTTGACCTTGCTGCAGCGCATCCTCCAGTTTTACCGCCAGGAAAAAGACAAAATCGAGGAGATGAAAGGCCAGATTTTGATGGCCCTGACCACCCTCAGCGACCTGGTGCCGGAAGACCACCTTCCCCCTGACCTGCTCCGCTCCGGGATCCCCAAAATCCAGCCTTTGCTGGCCAACGCCGGGGCGGTGCAGCAGTTCCCCATGATGCCCTACGCCCAGTTGGTGTTGCGCTCGGCCCGCTTCGACCCACCGGAAGGGATCCCCGGCTCGCCGACGGCGCTGGAACGGGCTAAGGAGCGGGGCATGGCCTTGGTGTTGGGAGGGATCTTCGACCATGTGGCCGGCGGGTTTCACCGCTACACCGTGGATCCCACCTGGACGGTGCCCCACTTTGAAAAAATGCTCTACGACAACGGGCAGATCTTGGAGTTTCTGTCTGAGCTGTGGGCCCACGGGATCCAGGATCCAGCTATCGAGCGGGCGGTGCGCCTGACGGTGGAATGGGTGGCGCGGGAGATGACTGCCCCTGCCGGGTATTTCTATGCCGCCCAGGATGCCGACAGCTTTGCCCGGGCGGAGGACACGGAGCCGGAGGAGGGCGAGTTCTACGTTTGGCGCTGGCAGGAGCTGCAGGATCTGCTGGATGAAGCAACCTTCCGCGCCCTACAGCAGGCGTTTGACCTGTCGCCCAATTTCCCCGATCGGCCCGGCTGCATCGTCTTGCAGCGCAAACAGGGAGGAGAGCTGCCGCCGGAAGTAGAGACCGCCTTGACCACCCATCTGTTTCGGGCCCGCTACGGCTCCACAGAGCGGAGAACCCCCTTCCCACCCGCGGTAGATGCCCGCTCGGCCCGCCAACGCTCTTGGCCGGGGCGGATCCCACCTGTCACGGACACCAAGATGATCGTCTCTTGGAACGGCCTGATGATCTCTGGACTGGCGCGGGCCTACCAGGTGTTCGGTGACGAGGACTGTCTGCAGTTGGCCCTGCGAGCCGCCCAATTTATCCTCAGCCAGCAGCGCCACCCCCAGACGGGATCCCTGCTGCGCCTGAACTACGACGGCACAGCCCAAGTACCCGCTAAATCGGAAGATTATGCCCTGCTGATCAAAGCCCTATTGGACTTGCACCAAGTCAGCCTGCCGCTGGTGGGGGATCCCACCCCCCAAGATTGGTTGCAGGCTGCCCTCCAGCTCCAGCAGGAGATGGACGCGCAACTGTGGGATCCGGCCAGGGGGGGATACTTTGTCAGCGATGCCCAGAGCACCCCTGAACTGTTGGTGCGGGAGAAGGAGTTTCAGGACAACGCCACGCCCGCGGCCAATGGGGTGGCCATTGCCAACCTGGTGCGCCTAGCCGCCATCACCGGAGATCTGGACTACCTGGAACGGGCAGAACAGGCCCTGAAAACCTTTGCTCACATCATGAGCACCCAGCCGCGCACCTGCCCCAGTTTGTTTGCTGGGCTGGATTGGTACAGCAATTGGGTGAAAGTCACCCTAGAGGCCGAGCACATCCCTGCTTTTCAGCGGCGAACTTGGCCCACCACCGTCTTTGCCCTGCCCACGGAAGCGGAGCCGCTGCCAGAAGGGGCGCTAGGCTTGGTGTGCTGGGGCAGCAAATGCCTGGCTCCGGCCAGCTCGCTGGAACAAATCCAGTCGCAGATCGGCAAAGGGCAGAACCGAGCCTACTGACAGCGATTCAGCCTTCTCCAGAACAAGCCGGGATCCCTTCTGCTCTACCCAAACCGCCAAGGCTTAGCTCTGGTTCTCCACCCCAAAAAACTCGATGCGGTAGCTCTGGATGCGGGTGCCGGTTTGCCGCTCCACCTGGGCCAGCAGCTCCGGCGGCAGCTCCACATCTACGTCCAAAATGCGGTTGCTGTCCAGGCAGTTGACATGGCTGTGAGGATGGGTACGATTGCCGTAGCGACGCCCATCGGCGCGATCCAGGCACTCGATAATGTTGTGGCTGGCCAGGGCCTCCAGATTTTGATAGACGGATGTGTGGCCAATGGGCTTGCCCTGCCGATTGAGGCGATCATAGATCTCTCGAGCGGAAAGGTGCTCGCCGCATTGCCACAGCAGTTCCAAAATATAACGACGCTGCCGGCTGAGGCGCAGATTGCACTCTCGGCATCGCTCCAAAGCAGCTTCCAAAGAGTCTACAGGGCGAGGCATGGGCAAACCTCAAGTCATACCGAGTCTGAGATAGCCAGTTGCTCATTTATACTAGTCTAACATTTGCAAGTCGAAGTTTCTGAAGATTTGTTGCAAAATCTCCACTGGCGTAGACCTCTCTAAGCAGTGTGCAGAAGAAGTGGGGTCAATTATTGACGATATCCCTTCTACAATACCGCTGGGGTGTTGAGGAGAAGCAGGATGCGGCGGCGCCAAATGATCTTGGGCTTGTTGGGACTAGCCGGCAGCAGTGGATTGGCGGGGGCCTATTGGGCTAGTCGGCAGCGTCCTACTTCGGTACCTCTGTCCGCAGTGGTGGGATCCCC
>NZ_JANSJH010000002.1:51119-57257 GCF_047462495.1 Synechococcus sp. H55.2
CCCCCTACCCCTCGGCCTACGCCCACGGTTGTCCCCCATCCAGAAGCTCCCCGGGGCCTCTACATCCCAGCCCGCCGCGATCTTCGCCTGTTGGTCATCAGCGATATGAACGGCATCTACGGCTCGGTGGACTACGACCCAGAGGTGGATCGGGCTATCCGCCTCATCCCCTACTTCCAGCCGGATATCGTCTTGGGAGGAGGGGACATGGTGGCCGGGCAGGATCCCCGCCTCTCGGAAGAGCGCATTCGCGCCATGTGGGCAGCCTTCGACCGGCATGTGGCCGGCCCGCTGCGAGCCGCCAAACTCCCCTACGGCTTCACGCTGGGCAATCACGATGCTTCCTGTGCCCGCACCACGCGGGGCGGTTTTCTCTTCCAAAAAGAACGGGATTTGGCCCGTGAGTTTTGGAACGACCCGGCCCACGATCCGGGCTTGAACTTTGTGGATCGAGGCGACTTTCCCTTCTACTACACCTTTGAAAAAGACGGGGTATTTTACTTAGTCTGGGACGCCACCTGCAACTACATCCCGCCGGAACAGATGGCCTGGGCGGAAGCAGCACTGGCCAGCGAACGGGCTCAGAAGGCCAAGTTGCGCATCGTTATCGGCCACCTACCCCTCTATGCGATTACCGTCGGGCGCGACGATCCAGGAGAGGTGTTGCTGGAGGCCGATGCCAAGCGGGCCCTGCTGGAGAAGTACCGCGTCCACACCTACATCAGCGGCCACGACCACGGCTACTACCCTGGCCACAAGGGGCAACTGCAACTGCTCCATTGCGGCATTCTTGGCTCCGGCCCCCGCCCCCTCCTGAATAGCCCCCTGCCCCCCCGCAAGACCCTCACCCTTATCGACGTGGATTTCAACACTTCGGAGGTTACCTACTACACCACCTACCACATGCGGGATCTGAGCGTGATCGACCAAGCCGAGCTGCCCCGCTTCATCACCGGGCACAATGGCTTGGTGCTGCGCCGCGACGTCAATTGGGACAACCTCACCCCCGAAGAAATCGCCACCTGCCAAGCTCGTATTGGATCCCTGTGTCGGGATTAACTCTGTCGATTCCATGGAGGGAAACGCTGCCGAGCCGATGCGTTGTCTTACTTTTCCCCCACCATCCCATCCATCAGTCCAATCAATCAAGAGTTGGGGCGCACAACTCCTGCTACTTTAGTTAAGAGTTGATTACAGATGGTCTCGTTGCTGGTCGAGGTAAAAGGGGATCTGCTGGATAAGCAGGTGTGGGAGCGGTTCCACGCTCTCTCTGACCCGCTCCGTCTACGCGTGCTGCAACTGCTGCAGGGGCGCGAGTTGTGTGTTTGCGAGCTCTGCGAAAAGCTACAGGTTAGCCAGTCTAAGCTTTCATTTCACTTGAAAACTCTGCGAGATGCCAAGCTGGTTAACGCTCGCCAGCAGGGGCGCTGGATTTACTACAGCCTTAACCCACCCGGTTTTCAGCTCTTGCAGCATTTTTTGGATAGCTTGGGACAGGCTGGCCCCCCCAAAGCCGCGGTTCCCTGTGCCGAAGATCCCTGAGAAGATCCCTAGGTGTTGGGCGCGGCAACCCAAAATACCCCCGGAAAAACTGTTGGATCCCGCCATACTGAAGGTGGGCCAACAGAAGCGCATCTCTATTTCTCTCCTGGCAGCCCCAGGGATCCCGTTGGCTTCACTCGCTGCGCCATCTCCCAAAGTCCGTCAAAATTCCCTGACACCGGCCATTGGGCTCTTTGTTAGGATCGATACAACAAAAGTGGGGACGGCATGACACGCGACCCGAGAGAGGAGTTGAAACGCATCCACCGGGCACACCTGCGGAATCGCCTCAAAGAGCGGGTGAAACGCGCCCAGTCGGATCCATCTTTGCTGGCACGAGAAGCTTTTGAGTTGGGTTTCTCGCTTCCCGCTTTACTCGAGCAACCCAAACTCAATTCCCCTGCCAAGCAACCTCAAGATGGCAGCAACGATCACGGAAGAATTTCTCCCCGGCGACTCTCAGAGCAGTTAGCCTAGGCGATGATTTGGAATCGTGCCTTCTCCTTAAAAGGGGGGAAACAGCTTCCCCATGGTGGTACCCTGAGTTTGGGACTCAAGAGAGGGAGCCTGGTCGAGCACCCCAAATTGGGACTGAGCTTTGTGGGCGGAAGTTCTGGTGGAAAACTCAGCCTGCATTGTTGAGCAAGCGGAAAAAAGATTAACGCAAACAGCGAAAAAAGAAGATGTGCGGTTTCTCGGCTTTTGTTCGTGGAGGTGTTATGCCTGAAGTGGACAAAGCCGTCCTAAAGGACAAGGGTTCAGACCCAGGAGGTTTTGATGATGAGCACCGCCGAAGCCCTTAAAATTCTCAGCCTTCCGCCGGATGCAAGCGAGCGGCAGATCCGGGGGCGATTGTTTCAGGAATACCAAACTCTCGGCACTGCTCTCGCAGAACTGGAGGATGAGCGACAAAGGCCCTTGCTAGAGGCGCAACTGGCGCGGCTGAATGAGGCGCGGGATGTGCTGCTGGGCGGGGGATCCCAGGTAGAGAGAGGGTTATCTTGGGTTAGCCCGGAAGACTTGCCTTCCCAGGTGATCGTGCTGCTCTACCAAGCCAATGGGCAGGAGGGGATCTGCACGCGCCAGGTTGGTGGTCAAGATATTGTTATTGCTTTTGAGAGCTCGTTTGCGGCCAGAAAATATGCCCAGAGGCTGGCTCAACAGGGACTGCCTAAGCCTGTAGCAGAACGTTTTGACACGCAGGAGATCGTCGATTTTTGTCGCGAAGGGGGCTACGGATTGATGGTGGTTCCGGCCAACGAGATGCTGGAGCCTCTGGAGGAGAGCACGGAAACCGCGCGGGATTGGCAGAGCAAATCCTAACGGCCTGGACTTCAGCCAGATTGCGTTGCGAGGGTCTTCGATGATCACTGCCGAACCGATCTCTGCAGAGGAGTTTCGCCAGATCATGGATGCGGATCTGGAGGCTTGCTGTGAAGCATTTGGCCTGAGGGAGGGGTACCTGCGTCTGCAACAACAACAACTGCGCTTCTGGATTATGCTGGCCCTTTGCCTGTTGGTGGTTGCTCTGGTGATCTTCTCGGCGATGCGGGATCCCGGCTATTGGCTGCTGTACGCGGTGGCCGTCCTGTTGCTGGGGGTGGTTTTGCTGGGGCTGCTCTGGGCCATCCTGGAGTTGCGGCAAAACCTGCGTCGCATTCGTCAGCGTTGGCAGGAGGCCCATCTCCTCAACAGCCCGCCCAAGATCATGGAGTTCGCCAGCGACCTGGCCCGCAAGGTGAAGGAGTACAACCGCTGGGTGCAGGAGCTGCAACAATCGCTGGAAAGAGGGCAGTATTGGCGCGATTTTCGCCAACTGAACGAGGCAGAGCAGAAGTACGTCCAGTCCCTCTTTTTGCAGGTGCGAGCCCAGTTGATCACGGCTTTGCAGATGTGCAGAGCCTTGATCGAAGACCCGCGGGTTTCCGTAGAGCAGTACTTTAACCAGATGGTTGCCCGGGATCAGCAACTGCTGGAGCAATTTATCGCCAAAAACTTGACTGCCAACCGCTACGTAACCATGGCCCGCGAGCTATCTGCCCTGGAAGCAGATTTGCAAAGCCGGCTCAGAGTCCTGGGATCCCGGTGATAGTCTGGTGGGTCGATGTTCGGCAGCTCGTTTATGAGAAGCAGAGGCACTGCAACGCTGTACATCCTGCTGGGGCTGGGCCTGCTGGGGTGCGGGGATCCCAACGTGCCGCTGACCCAGCCGCCCCCTGATGCTTTCCGGGTCAGCACCCCGCGCCCCCCGCGCTTGGATCTGTACCCCACCCCACCACCAACGCCCACCCCTACTCCCACACCGCCCCCCGGCTTGCTGGAGCTCACGGCCCGTTGGCTGGGGATCCCTTGGCCGCCGCAACGGCGAGAGACCAGCCCGGTGAGGTTGAGCGCCCGTTTCCTCGAGATCCCACTGCCGCCCAAGCCTCGCCCCTCACCCCAACCTTCCCCTAGCCCGGAAGCAGAGGAGAGAAAGCAGCAAGGCCGCGAGACCTAGTCCACACCGCTGGCCTCTGGGGATCTAGGCGCCCACAGTCACCGGCTCCGTCTCTCGCACCCGCATCTTTTCGCAGGGGATGATGTCTGTCAGGATAGAGCTGGCCATCATGCCCGTGTGGATCTCCAGTTTGGCTCCCGGCACTGCCTCAAACAGCAGCCGCTGCCCTGGGAAGACCACCCGCTCAAAGTACCAGTTTTCGATATTTGTGATGCGAACCACCTGAACGGAGCTGGTCGCATTGATGTAGCTACAGGTTATTCGCTCTGTTTGTCTTTTGGCGGGGATTGCATCAAGTGTTTGCATAATTAGATCACCAGCCCACTCTGCTCAGCCTAGCATCTACCCTAACACCGCCTGGGGATCGCTGCGGTAGTCTGCGATACGGCGATCCCAACCAGCAGAAATTAATCCTGGAAAAGCAATTTCTGTATTTTATCTTACCGTTTTGATTTTTTCAGAATGGCTCCTCAACTCAGGACGGACTTGGATTGAGATTTCTTCCTGCGGCGAGGCAATTTCTCACAGAAAATCTCCACAGAGTAGTAGTCAAGATTACATTTTGAGTCCCCTTGGAGTTTGGGGATCAGGGCTCGTGGACGCTCGCTCCGGTCGTCGGTTTCTGCGGCGACTGGCGGGGATCCCAGTTCAGGCCCTCCACCCGCAGCTCCAGCGCCCCCGACTGGCGCACCGGATTGTATTGCAAGCTAAATCCATAGGTGCGGCGGTCGTAACCCAGGCGGTAGGTGATGTCCACCTGCTGGCCTGACTGCAGATCCACCGTCGTCTCTGCCCCCACCCGCAGCGGGCCATACAGCTGCTGTAAAAAGCCCAGAACAAGTTGCTCCCGCGTGGTGATGCGGTCGAACAAAAACGGCGAGGCCCCCGCCAAAAAACCATTGGAGTAGGTCACCCTCAGGTTGGTGTAGTCGAAGGTATCGGCCACAAAAGCCCCGATTACCGCATCGATGCCGATGCTGCCGGCAGTATAGCTTTGGACACGGCCATTGGAGTAGAGTGACTGGCTGCTGCTGACGCCGGTGTTGAGCCAGATTCCCTGTTCGATGGGCAGAGCGGAAAAGCGGGGCGGGGGATCTGCTGCCGTCTTGGGAGGGCTCCAGAGGGGAAAGGAGCGAGTTAGGGTTGCCCCCAGTTGCAGACGGGCGAGCTGAATGCGGTCGGTGGTCTTGGCCAAGGCCAGATCGGGATCGGTGTCGATGTCGCCGAGTTGCCCGAGGGCGTCGATGTAGTCGGCGGCTATGCGGTAGCTGAAATCCAAACCGGTGTTGCCGAGGCGGAGGGTGGGCGAGCTGTAGCTAGCACCAAGGCGATTCTCCACAATCTGAAACCCCAGCCGCCCGCTGAAGAAACGCTCTCGGTAGGCATAGGTATAAGTGACTTGGCCGCCGTTGCCGGTGGTAACGCGATGTTCGACCTGGGCCCGCAAGCGCCGGGCAAATTCCTCGAAGACGATCCCGCGCAGCTCGGCAAACAGCGAGGTTTGGGCATTGGCTTCCGGTTGCCGCCAACGAAAATCAGCCCGCAGCCCGATCCCATCGCGGATCCCTTGATCGCTGCCCCAAAGGCGTTGCGGATACAGTTGCGGGGAGAGCACCAGGCTGAGATTGGGATCCTGCAGCAGCTCGAAGTTGGCCTGCAGGATCAGGCCGCGCCGCAGCTCTTCCCGGTCGAAGTCATCGTAGAAAAGGCTGATGGGCGGCTGACGGTTCAATGAGTCGAAACGCAGCCGAATGGGCAGGGGCAGAAACAAGACCTGGTCGAAAACCAGTTGGCCAGCTTCGGCAATCAACAGGCTGGAACCATCCGCCTGCAAGGTAGAGGTCGCCCGCGGGCTGCGGATCTCCAGCTCCGGCGGATCCAGCGGGTCATTGGTCAGCCGCACCTGCTCTCCTTCCCAGTTGTTGGCATCGAAGCGGATGCGGGCAGCGCGAAAGCGCACCAGCCGCTGCGGCGAGAGGGCCGCCGCCGGGGATCCGGCAGCTTGCAACTGGCCGATATCCACCTGGCCGAAGGCTTCTTCCAACACTCCTCGCTCTTGCTCAAAGTCGTATTCCAGCCGGGATCCCTGGATGCGCTGC
>NZ_JANSJH010000002.1:57357-60794 GCF_047462495.1 Synechococcus sp. H55.2
TTTCTGGGCTGAGGCAGGAGCAGCCGTTGCCAGACCAAACACCCCCAAGCAAAGCCAGAGCCACCAAAACCCTTTCATATTCCCCTAAACCTGGCACAAAACTTCAGCCCAAGCCCCTAGGCTGGCTCAGCCCGTTGTCGGCGGGGGCGGGTTGAGGGCGCGGTTGAGCTTGCCGCTGCGGTAGCCCTCCAAATCGAGACTGACGTAGAGATAACCAAAAGATTGCAGGGCCTTGACCAGCGCTGCCAGATCGGTTTTTTGCACAAATTCCACGATTTGATGAGGGAGCAGTTCGATGCGGGCAGTATCTTTCTCGGAGCGCACGCGCACTTGCTGCCAGCCCAAGCTGCGCAGATAGCGCTCTGCCAATCCCACCCGCCGCAGCTTCTCGGCGGTGATTGCCTCGCCATAGGGAAAGCGGGAGCTGAGGCAGGGCTGGGCCGGCTTGTCCCACCAGGGCAGGCCCAGGTGGCGAGACAGTTGCCGCACCTCCAGCTTGCTCATCCCCACCTCCGCCAAGGGAGAACGCACGCCTCGCTCTCGGGCCGCCTGCGCTCCCGGTCGATAGTCGGCCAGATCGTCGGCGTTGAGGCCATCTGCCACGTGGTCGTATCCCTGAGTTTTAGCCACCTGACGCAGGGTGTCGTGCAAGTGGCTTTTGCAGAAGTAGCAGCGGTTGGCGGGGTTGGCGGCGTAGCGGGGATCCTGCAGCTCCTGGGTCTCGACGATCTGGTGGCGAATGCCGATGTATTGGGCTTGCCGGATGGCCTCCTCCAGATCTTCGGGCAACAGCGCCGGGGAAGCGGCAGTGACGGCCAGGGCCCGCTCCCCCACCTGATCCCAGGCCAGTTTGGCCACCAGGCTGCTATCGACCCCGCCTGAGTAGGCCACCAAGACCCGCCCCATCTCGGCGAAGATTTGGACAAGCTGGTGGAACTTGCCTTGCAGGACGGGATCCAGCTCCAGCAGAGGGTCGGCAGTGGGGTTTGGGGCTATGTTCATAAGGCCAGCAGATTCGGTAAGTCGGGGCCAAGGGGACGCCGTCCTGGCCCGGCGGAGGAGAACCTGGGGCGGTTTTCCCTTCCTATTGTTTCTCAGAGTTTCCCGACTTTCCAACGCTTCCTTCCCAAGTGAGGTGCGGGATCCCCCCACAAGCGGGCAACCTGTCTCTAGGCCAGCAGCCCGCCGACGCGGTAGGCTGGATGGCAGTGAGCCCCTTGCTTTGTTGCCGCAATCGACGCTTCTCTCCTCTTGCCGTCATGGCTCTGCAACTCGAACCTGCCAGCCCGCCAGAAGTGGCCGTCTATCAGCCCTATTACGCCGTTGCCCGCCGACAGTACTTAGCCCTGGCGGTGGGCCTCTACAAAAGAGGCAACCTGGAGGGGCAAAGGGCTATTGAGGGGGCGGATCCCGTCCGCTTCTTGGCCAGTTGGCACATGTCCCCGCTACCTTCAGATTTAACGGTGGTTCAGGTGATCTTCGCTCAAGATGCCGAGCTCACCTATCAGCTTTCCATTGCCAACTACGAGTTTGTGGACTATCTCATCGATGTGGTGACCCTGATGCAGCGGGGGCAGCCGCCGGATTTCTCCACCGCCTTTTACAAAAAGCTGATGCGCTATGAAGATTGACCGTTCGCGCCAGCAGGACGCAGTCCTTGGTTGCTTAGCCGCCATCACCCTCTACGACACCACGCTGCGGGATGGGGCGCAGCGGGAGGGGCTGTCGCTGTCGGTGCAAGACAAGATCCAGATCGCCAAGCTGCTGGATCGGCTGGGGATCCCGTTTATCGAGGGGGGCTGGCCGGGGGCCAATCCCAAGGATGTGCAGTTTTTCTGGCAACTGCGGGAAGAGCCTCTGGAGCAGGCGGAGCTGGTGGCCTTTTGCTCCACCCGCAAGCCGGGGCGGCGGGCGGCTGACGACCCCCTGCTGCAGGCCATCTTGGCGGCGGGCACCCGCTACGTGACGGTGTTCGGCAAGTCCTGGGATCTGCATGTGACTGAGGGGCTGGGCACCACCTTGGCCGAAAACCTGGCCATGATCCGGGATACCATCGCCTATTTGCGCTCCCAGGGGCGACGGGTGATCTACGATGCTGAGCACTGGTTTGACGCCTATCGCCATAACTCCGACTACGCCCTGCAAACCCTCGTGGCGGCGGCAGAAGCGGGGGCGGAGTGGCTGGTTCTCTGCGATACCAACGGCGGATCCCTGCCCCCCGAGATTGCCGCCATCACCGCAGCCGTCTTGGCCGAGTCCCATCACCTGGGGCATTTGCCCCTGGGGATCCACACCCACAACGATTCCGGCACTGCCGTGGCCAATGCCCTGGCGGCAGTCCAGGCGGGGGCGCGCATGGTGCAAGGCACCATCAACGGCTATGGGGAGCGCTGTGGCAACGCCGACCTGTGCAGCGTCATCCCCAACCTGCAACTAAAGCTGGGCTACCGCTGTCTGCCGGAAGGGAAGCTGCAACACCTGACGGAGATCTCCCGCGCCATCAGCGAGGTGGTCAACCTGGCTCCGGATGACCATGCCCCCTTTGTGGGCCGGTCGGCCTTTGCCCACAAGGGCGGGATCCACGTTAGCGCCGTCCAGAAAAACCCCCTCACCTACGAGCACATTGCCCCGGAGCAGGTGGGCAACTGCCGGCGCATCGTGGTTTCGGAACAAGCGGGGCTGAGCAATATCCTCAGCAAAGTGGCCGGCTTCGGGATCCGGCTGGACAAGTCAGATCCCCAAGCCCGCTTGATCCTAGAGCGGTTGAAGACCCTGGAGCTGCAGGGCTATCAGTTTGAGGCGGCTGAGGCCAGCTTTGAGCTGCTGGTGCGGGAGCTGTTAGGTCAGCGCTTGCATCCATTTGAGGTGCTTAGCTTTAATGTCAGCACCACTACCCGCTCCGACTGGAGCAGCAAAGACTGGGATCCCAGTGGTGAGGCGGGGGATGTGCAGTCCTTGGCGGCGGTGAAGATTGCGGTGCAAGGGCAGACGCGGGTAACGGCAGCGGAAGGCAATGGGCCGGTGGCGGCTTTGGATGGGGCGCTGCGCAAAGCCTTGCTGGAGTTCTACCCCCAACTGGAAGGGATTCACCTGGCCGACTACAAAGTGCGCATCTTGGATGGGCGGGCCGGCACCTCGGCAAAAACGCGGGTGCTGGTGGAGTTCAGCGATGGCCACCGCCGCTGGACCACGGTGGGAGTTTCCACCAACATCATCGAAGCCTCCTGCCGGGCCTTGGTGGAAGGCTTAGAGTATAGTCTCTTGACAGCACCTTGCCTTTCCCCAGCCTCTGCCCAGATGGCCTCGCCTTGAAGGGGGATCTTCAACCATCTCCCCTCTCCCTCTGGGAGAGGGGCTGGGGGTGAGGGCTGGGAGAGGGGCCGGGGGTGAGAGGCTGGCTCCAACTTGTGTGAAATCGTACAGCTCCCATGAGAATC
>NZ_JANSJH010000003.1:0-16247 GCF_047462495.1 Synechococcus sp. H55.2
TTAACATCTACATCGACTCTGGCGCGCTCAGGCCGAGAATGCCGGTGAGCACGTTAAATAAAACCTGTCGCGTGGCCTGCACCAATTGGATGCGGGCTTGGGCCAAAAGGGGATCCTCTTTTAAGAGGGGCAAAATGCGGCAGTTGTCGTAAAACTTGTTGAAATCGGCAGCAATCGCCTCGGCATAGCGAATGATCTTGTGAGGGGCGCGCTCTTCGGCAGCGGCAATCAGCTCATCGGGCAGGGCCAAGAGGCGCAGCAGCAGGGATCGCTCTTCAGGTTCTTTGTAGGGCAGTTTTTGCTGCTCCGTCAAAGCAACTGTGGCGGTTAGCTGCACCTGTTCCTCTTCCTGTAACCGCCGCAGCAGGGTACAGCAGCGGGCGTGGCTGTAGTGGACATAGACCACCGGGTTGTCGAAAGTTTGCTTGACGGCCAAATCCAAATCAAAGTTGATGGGGCTGTCCATGCTGCTGCTGAGCAAAAACCAGCGGGCTGCATCGACCCCCACGCCAATTTCGGGATCCTCAATAAGATCGTTTAAGGAGACAAAATTGCCGGTGCGCTTCGACATGCGCACTTCGGTCTTCTCGCCGGTTTCCGGGTCGGTTTTGAACAATTTGACAAATTGTCCAATCAGGATCTCCAGCTTGACCTCTGGGCTGAAGGCGCCCACCGCCGCCCTTAAACGACCGATATAGCCGTGGTGATCCGAGCCGAGGATGTTGATGAGTCGCTGATAGCCCCGCCGCACTTTGTCGCGGTGGTAGGCAATATCGGCGGCCAGGTAGGTAAAGGAGCCATCGGCCTTTTGCACCACCCGATCCTTGTCGTCGCCAAACTCTTGGGTTTTGAAATAGACGGCCTCTTCCGCCCCCGGCTTGGGATCCTCACCCCGCGGCGCCTTAGCCCTGTAGAGGAAGCCGCGCTCCTGCAGCTCCTGCAAAGCCTGTTGGATGGCGCTCAGCCCTGTCTGGGGATCGGGGGTGTGCAGGCGGCGTTCGCTAAACCAGTGATCGAACTCGGTGCGCAGTTGTTGCAGGGTCTGCTGTTGCCAGGCCAGCATTTCCTGGTAAGCAAAATCGGTGTACTCTTCCGGGGTGGTGGGCAGAGGGCGGATCCCGGCCTTGACCTGATCCAACAGCCGCCGGGCGATATCGACCAAATAGCTGCCGTGGTAGGCATCTTCCGGCAGAGCCACCTCTTCGCCTTGCAGTTGTCGCACCCGCACTTCTAGCGACTGGCCCAAGAGCCGCATCTGGTTGCCAGCATCGTTGATGTAGAACTCCCGCTCCACCTGGTGCCCCGTCCAGCGCAGCAGGTTGGCCAGGGTCGAGCCGACGGCAGCCCAGCGCCCATGTCCCACGTGCAGCGGCCCCGTTGGGTTAGCGGAAACATACTCCAGCAGGATGCGCTCGGGATGGGGGGCAGCGGTTTTGCCGAAATCTTCCCCCAACCGCAACAGCTCTTGCAATCGCTCGGCCAAAAAGGGATCCCCCAGCCGGAAGTTGAGGTACCCACCGCCTGCCACCTCGGTTTCTATGTCCGGCAGATCCAGGTGTTTTTGCAGGGTTTGGGCAATTTGGGCCGGCGCCATGCGGCAGAGCTTGGCCATCCCCAAGGGGGTAGGACAGGCGTAGTCGCCGTAGCGGGGATCGCTGGGGATCTGGATCACGGGAGTAACCCCTGCCGCCTGCTCAGGTGTTAGGGATCCCAGTTGGCCTGCCGCCCGTTGAATGCTCTCGGATACGGCGGCGGCGAGGAACCGAATCAGCGAGGTGGAAGGGGATTGGGTTGCCATGGCTAAAGGGAGCTGAGTGGAGAGCGAGGTTGACAGGGATCCCTGCTGCAGCAGGAGCACTATCATACTGGCAACAGACTGGCTATGACCAAAGGCTGCCCACACCTGAGCTGCGAATTTCCCAGCATCGAAGAGCTGATGGTTGCCCCCGACCCTCGACAAGCAGGCGAACAGCTCAACTCGTTGTACAAGCAGGATCGGGATGACAGGATTTGAACCTGCGGCCCTCTGCTCCCAAAGCAGATGCGCTACCAAGCTGCGCTACATCCCGGCTTAACTTTTGCGATTATGACAGATCCCCGCCGCTAATGCACACTTGAACAAGGCTGCGGCAGCCCCCTCAGGACCAAAAGAGATCCGTCTCAGATCAAGACTTCAGCATCTTGGCCGGCATGACAATGAGGGTGTTTCCCTGCCGCTCCACCACGTAGAGCTCCTGCCCGGCTTGGATTTCGAGGTTGGGGATGCTGCACTTGGCATTCCAGGTGGAACCGAGATAAGAGACCCGACCGCGCTGACCAGCCGGGATCGCTGTAACTGCCCGTGCCTCTCGCGATTCTTTGAGAAGATCTTCTAGTTGAGTCGAACCGGAAGGGACTAGGCGTCGGCTGAGGACGATCAATCCAATGGAGAGCAGGATCCAAGCCGAAAATTGTGCCCAAATGGGCCAACCCCAGTAGGCCAAAAGGGCGGCCCCCAGGGCCGCTACACCTACCGGGCCGGCTACCAACTCCGGCAAAAACAGCTCAGAGGCGATGAGAACCAAGCCAAAGACAATCCAAGGCCAAACCATAGAATCCAGGGATCCCACAAATTCAGTATGGCTTAAAACCTGTGATTGTTCAGGGGGATCCCTTGTCTTTGGAGAGATGGGGTTGGGGCTTATCCACCCAGGCGGTAATTCTCCAAAAACTGGAGGGGATCCAACTCGCCTTGAGGCAGGTTCTTGGGCAGGTTTTTGGATTCGGCAATCTGCATCAGCGTCTCCCAGTCGGTGTTCATGACAAAGGCCACCGCTTGACGAGCCGCCTCTCGGTGGGGGCAGGCCTCTCCCAAGACACAGCCATCTCGACAGAGGGTAGCGCAATCGTGTGCGGTGCTTTTGGGATCCGGGCCAGCCATGATGTCTTCCTCTCTTGGGTTTCATATTTTCTTTAGGATACCTGAAGAGAATCTTGCGCTTGCAGGAGATTTTGGAGAGGGCGGATAGCCTAGACGAGGAAATGAGGCGACAAGACCTGTTCAAGCGAAGAGGAGCCTTATGGAGTTTTCACAATTGCAAGCGCTGGTGAATCGAGCCTTAGAAGACAAAAAGCTCACCCGCACCGAGGTTGACCAAATCGTCGGCGCCATCCGGGCCGACGGCAAAATCTCCCCCGAAGAGATGGACTTGCTGGAGTCCATTCGCCAGATGGTGCTCCGCCGGGAAATTCAGGTGGTGGAAACGGCAGATTGAGGGACCCTCAAGTAGAGGGTGACTTCGCTGCGGTTGTGGAACAGGTGACGGGCCCTCACCACAGAGAAGGCACGACCCAAGATCTCCAGACTTTGCCGCAGCACCCGCAGGCGCTGCCGGTGGGGCAACTTCAGGGTCATCAGGGCCGCTCCCTGTGGCTCCAGATGGGGGGCGAAAGCCGCCATCAAGTTGGCAGAGGCCGGGCCATCCATGCGCATGTCGTTGAGGATGAGGTGAAACCGGCCTGGGCTACGGGCCAAGTAGGCTTGGGCGCTGAGGCGATGGTGGCAGATCCCCGGATCTTGGCTGAGGCGCTCGTCCAAGTCTGCCGGATCCACTGCTGTCACCTGCTGGCCATACAGGCGCAAAATGCGCGACCATCCCCCCGGCGCTGCCCCCAGATCCAAAGCCTGTCCGCCCGCTACCCAAGGAACCTGAAACACCTGGATGGCCTCCAGCAGCTTAAACTCGGAGCGGCTGATCTGGTTTGGATCCCGCCGGAAGCGGTGGATCCCGCCAGCCCAGTTGGAGAGGTTCTGTGCAGCCAGGGATAGGCCCAGCCAGGCCCGGATCCCTCCTGTCTCGGCCAGGATCACCACCGAGATCACCTGCTGGGGATCTTTGACCTGCAGGGGGGCTCCCACCGCCGCGATCACCTGTTCGGCCAGGGCTTCGTTGACCTGAAAGGGCTTGAGATTCGGCCCTCCAAACAGGCGCGTCTGCACCGAAAAGCTGCGCATGGGGTCGATGGCCGCCAACATTTCCTCATCAAGGTGCAATTTGCTCAGGGATCCCTCGTCTAGCCGCTGTTCTCGGTGAATGGGGCAGATGTGGCGCAAAAAAATGGGCGGGTCAGCCTGCCAAGCCTCCACCAGGTCAACAAACGAGCGTTGGCTGCACACCCACACCAAGCCGGGCGCCTCCCGCAGCCGCTGTACGGCGGCCTCCGGATCCGCAGCTTTTATCTCCCGGATGGCCAGATCCAAAAAATCCGGGTCGGCGCTGCCCAGCCAGGTATGGGTATCGGGGGGAAGAGAACTGCTCAACGGGCTCGCTGCCAACGCAGGTAGGGTAAACAGGCGGCTACTTGTTGAATCTGGGCTGTGGCCGCCAGCAATTGCCCTGTGGCATCCCAGGTGCCCTGCACCAGCATTTGCCAGGCCCCCTGAGGGATCTCCACAGCAGCGGCATGGTTCTGCCAGCGCACCTGTTTGTTGGGCAGATCCAGGGTCAACCGAAGCTGTGGATCCTCGGCCACCGCCTTTTGCAGGGTTTGGATCAGGCTCGCCGGCGCCGTCGCACAAGGGATCCCCAGGGCCAAACAGTTGCCGAAGAAGATCTCGGCAAAGCTTTCGCCGATGAGGGCGCGGATCCCCCACTTGGCCAGCGCTTGCGGCGCATGCTCGCGGCTGGAGCCACAGCCAAAATTGGCGTTGACCACGAGGATTTCGGCTCCCTGGTACTGGGGCAGGTCAAAGGGATGCTGGCCGGAAGCTTGGGCGCGGTCGTCGGCAAACACGTGCCGGCCCAAGCCCTCAAAGGTGACGCACTTCAAAAAGCGGGCCGGGATGATCCGATCGGTGTCGATGTCGTTGCCCAGCAGGGGGATGCCTCGGCCTGTAACGGTCAAAACTTCGCTCGGCATGGAAACTGGAATGAACTTTGGGACTGGATCTGGGGGTTGGCTGCGGGGTAGCGACGTTTGGCAATGCCCTGCTCGACGGCCAACTGGGCCTCGGCTACCGGCGGTAAACCTGATTTTCCAGATTGCGCACCTGCCGTTCCAGCCGATCCAGCCGCCCGCGCAGCTCGTCCATTTCCGATTGGCGGGGCACGCCCAAATCCTGTAGAACGTTGCGCACCTGCCGCTGCACGTAGGATTCAAAGTTGCTCTGCTCGGATTTTACCTGGTTGAGCAGGTTGTTGATGAGATTGGATGCCTCTTCTGGGTTGAGCTGGCCCTTCTGCACCAGATCGTCGGCAGCCTTCTTCAACTGCTCTGCCAGCAAGGTGGTGGTGCCGACGCCCATCAGCAAAAGCTGACGTAAGATACTGTTGTTATCCAATGCTGCCCTCCAGAGAACGCGTGCCGAAGGTACGGGCTTCTATGACCATCCATTTTCCTCAGTTTGCCTTCAACTTCGCAACCGGTTCGGCCAGCTTCTCCCTTCCCCCTGAGGCAGCACAACAATGGCACGAGGTTCTGCAGATTCTTTGGGAGCGACTCAAGCGCAGCTCCCGCCAGCAGCCTCAGGATCCCGTTGAATTTCGTTACCCTGCTGAGGATTTCAGCTTGGAGATGTTCTGCAACCCCAATATCTGGACTGGCCCCCATGCAGCCAAGGTGCTGGTAACTTTGAAAACCAAGGTGCTGCGCCTTTCCACTGAAGTGGAGTTCTCTCGCCTGCGAGAAGACCTCAGCCAGTATCTGGAGTCCCTGCCATGAGCGAAGGGCGGCACACTGCGGCAGAGGATCCCGTGGCTATTACGGTGATGCAACTGCTGGAAGAGCCGCCAGAGGGGATCCCCGGCCACTTGGAAGTGGTTTGCCTCACTTGGCATGACCGCCAGCGATCCCGGCAGCGGCTGGTGAGCGATCAGGGCACGGTAATCCAGTTGATGCTGCCTCGCGGCACTCATCTTCAGGATGGGGATCTACTCTACGCGGATGCGCAGCGACACATCCGGGTCAAAGCCCAAGCCGAACCGGTACTCTTGATTCAACCGGAAAACCCGATCCAGATGGGCCAAGTGATGCATCAACTGGGCAATTGGCACCGCCCGGCCCACATTTCCCCCCAAGGGCAGATCCGGGCGCTGGCCGATGAGCCGTTGCAGGACTGGCTGGCCCACCTGGGGATCCCGTTTCAGTTGGAGATGGCTGTCTTCGAGCCCAACCTGTTGGCCCACAGCCATTAGCCTGGGTCTAGCTGAGCAGTCATCCTCAGGTGTCTAAGTTCTCGATCCGAACGGGCTCAAGAGCTTCTGCCGGCGGAAACCCCAGCACCTGAGCATAAAAATAAAGCTCCGCCTCTAAGGCCCGTTTGATGTTGGCCGCCTGGCGAAAGCCGTGTTGTTCTCCCTCGAAGGGCACATAGGCCACCGGGATCCCTTTGGCCCGCAGGGCGGCTACCATCCTCTCTGCCTGATTGGGGGGCACGATGGCGTCTTCCAAGCCCTGAAAGAAAATAACCGGACAATTGAGGCCATCCAGGTGGTGGATGGGAGAGCGCTCCCGGTAGAGATCTCGTCGTTGCGGGTAGGGGCCAATTAAGCTGTCCAAGTAGCGGGACTCGAACTTGTGGGTGTCCTGTGCCAGGGCCTCCAGGTCGCTCACCCCGTAGTAGCTGGCACCGGCCTTGAAGACGGTGTGAAAGGTCAAAGCCGCCAGCGTGGTGTAGCCGCCGGCGCTGCCGCCGCGAATGAGCAATCGCTCGCCATCAACCCGGCCCTGTTGGGCCAAGAATCGGGCTCCAGCAATGCAATCTTCCACGTCCACAAGGCCCCATTGGCCCTTGAGGGCCTCCCGGTAGGCCCGTCCATAGCCGCTGCTGCCGCGGTAGTTGACATCCAAAACGGCAATCCCGCGGCTGGTCCAGTACTGGATCCCCAGGTCGAGCACGGCTGCTGTTGCTCCCGTGGGCCCGCCGTGACTTTTCACCAGCAGGGGCGGCTTTTCGCCGGCAGGGGCCACAAAGTCGCGGTTCTTGGGAGGATAGAAGAAGCCGTAGGCCACTGCTCCGCCCGAGGTGGGAAAGGTGATGGGCTCAGGGATTGACAAATACTCCAGATCTATTGCCACGCTGCTAGAACGGGCCACCACCTCCAATTGGCCAGAAGGTAAGTCCAGACAGACCAAGGCCATGGCTTCGCTGGGGGATCCGGCCAGGAAGGCAGCTTTTTCGCCGCTAACTTGAAGGTTGTGGAGCTCGGTGTAGGGTATGGGGAGCTCCTGCCTCTGTCCTGAACGCGGATCCAAAAGCGCCAGGTGGCAGAGCCCCTCTTGTCGATAGATGGCCAGGATTTGCCCATCCCCACAGAAGCCGTAGGTGCTCAGGCCAAACACCCACTGGGGCTCGCCAAACTCCGCTTCCATAGGGCACAGAGGAATCGGCCCTGGGGGATCCCAGCAGTAGAGGTTCCACCAGCCGCTGCGGTCGGAAACAAAGTAAAGCTCCCCCTGCGGCGACCACTGGGGCTGGAAAATGGACTCAGCCGGGCCACCAACGAGTTTCTGGGGTTCTCCCAAGCTGCCGTCAGGAGCCACTTCCGCCCGCCACAGCTCCGTGCCGTCCCAGGGCATCTGGGGGTGATCCCAGGCCAGCCACACCAGGATCTGACCGTCTGGGCTCAGTTGCGGGCTGGCGTAGAAATCGTGGCCCCTGGCCAAAACCTGCTGGGATCCGCTTTCTAGATCGATGGCAACCAGGGTATTTTCCGGCTCTCCCTGGCGGCTGTGATCCTCGCGCACGCAGAGGATGCGCCGGCGCCTCCTGTCCACCACCCCGTCGGCATAGCGGTAGGGGCCAGCTTCGGTGAGGGGCTGGGGATCCGAAGCCGGCAGCAGGCAGTACAGCCGTTGATCGGCAAAGTTGCAGAAATACACCACCCCCTCGGAGACCCAGTAGGCGCCGCCGCCGTACTCATGCACCCGCGTGCGCACGTTGAAGGGTGCTGGCGTCAGTTCCTGCACCGTCCCGTCGGCAGCTCGCCGCATCAGCACGTTGCGCCCCTTCTCCTGCGGGCGGCCCTCCGTCCAGTAGAGATCCCCCTTGTCCCAAGCCGGTTGCCCTAGGCGTAGGGATCCGGCCACCACCAGGTCAGCGGTAATTGGGGATCGCCAAGATCCATAGCCAGCCTGTTGCACCATAAGCCATCAATTTTCAACCTCGAAATCTCCATTATGCCGAGAGCAAGGGATCCCTGGGAGCTTGGCGAGAACAGGCTCAGATTCTGGAAAAAAGTATCTCGCAACACAATTTCTTCCTGGCTGAATGGGTTTGATAGAACACGTCCAGGCAACAGGGGCGCACGACGCTCTCTCGACTGCAAAGCTGGCTTTTCCCCCTGTTGATGTTGGGAAGGCATTGGTGAAAACCTCAGCCGAGCGCAGTTGGGCAAGCTGATCCATGGGCAAGGTGATGAGCTGAGTCCTTCCCCCCGTTAGCCAGGCTGCTGTAACCACACTTCGCTACATCCTTTGCACTCACCTCGTTTCGGAGTTTACCGATGGCTCAATCTTTTAATCGTCGTCAAGTGCTGAAAATGGGCGCGCTGGCCGGAGCCGGGGCTGCCTTAGGGCCGCAGATCTGGGTGAAGCGGTCTGTGCCTGCCTATGCTCAGGGAGAGACTATTCGCGTTGGCATTTTGCACTCCCTCAGCGGCACGATGGCCATTTCGGAAACCAGTGTGGTGGATGCGGAAAAGCTAGCCATTAAAGAGATCAATGCCGCCGGTGGGGTTTTGGGCAAGCAGATCGAGCCCATCATCGAGGATGGCGCCTCCGATTGGCCAACCTTTGCCGAGAAAGCCACCAAATTGATCGATGTGGACAAGGTGGCAACAGTATTCGGCTGTTGGACCTCGGCCAGCCGCAAGGCAGTTTTGCCGGTATTTGAATCCAAGCAACACCTGCTCTGGTATCCCGTACAGTACGAAGGACAAGAGTGCTCCAAAAACATCTTCTACACCGGCGCTGCCCCCAACCAGCAGATCGAGCCTTCTGTGGAATGGCTGCTCAAGAACAAGGGCAAAGAGTTTTTCCTGGTGGGATCCGACTATGTCTTCCCCCGCACGGCCAACACCATCATCAAGGCCCAGTTAGAGGCCCTGGGCGGCAAGGTTGTGGGAGAAGATTACCTGCCTCTGGGCAACACCGAAGTGACTCCCATTATCAGCAAAATCCGTGCCGCTCTTCCCAACGGCGGCGTGATCTACAACAGCCTGAATGGCGACAGCAATGTGGCCTTCTTTAAGCAACTGAAAGCAGCCGGTCTGGAGCCGGATCGCTATCCCTCTATGTCCGTCAGCATTGCCGAAGAAGAGGTGCAGGCGATTGGCTCCGAGTTCCTAGAAGGCCACTACGCTGCCTGGAACTACTTCATGACGGTGGATACGCCTGCCAACAAGAAGTTTGTGGAAGCCTTCAAGGCAGAATACGGCCAAAACCGCGTCACCAACGACCCGATGGAAGCGGCCTATATCATGGTTTACATCTGGAAGCAGGCGGTGGAAAAAGCGGGAACCGTGGAGATCGACGCGGTGCGCCAAGCAGCCTACGGCCAAACCTTTGATGCCCCAGAGGGTCTGGTGACGATGAACACCAACCACCACCTGACCAAGTACGTGCGGATCGGCCAGGTGCGCTCTGATGGGCTGTTTGATGTCATCTTTTCTACAGACGCTGTGGAGCCACAGCCCTGGAACCAGTTTGTGGCGGAAACCAAGGGCTTTGCCTGCGACTGGTCGGATCCGGCCAAAGGCGGTCGCTTCAAAGTCAGCTAGCCCTGTTGAGCGCTGGGTGCGGGATCCCTTGCGGGTGAGTTGGGGATCCCGTCCTGGAGTTGGAAGCGCGTCCCCAGTCAACGGGTAAAGAAGGAGGATCCCCTGCCGATGACCTTGCTTTTGGATAGCTTGTTTAACGGCATCAGTATTGGCACCGTTTTGCTGATAGCCGCTCTGGGCCTGGCGATTGTCTTCGGCCTCATGGGGGTGATCAATATGGCCCATGGGGAGCTGATGATGTTGGGGGCCTACACCACCTTTGTGGTGCAAAATGCCTTCCGACAATTGGGGGATCCCTGGCGGGATCTGTATATCTTTCCAGCCTTGGTTGCCGCTTTTGTCGTCACGGCCCTGGCGGGTCTGGCTCTGGAGCGGGGGGTGATTCGCTTTTTGTATGGGCGGCCGCTGGAAACCCTTTTGGCCACCTGGGGCGTGAGCCTGATCCTGCAGCAGTTCGTGCGCAGCGTCAATTGGGTGTTGGCTTTCCGCTTGGGGGCCTTTGCGGTGCTCTTTTTTGGCGGCTGGTGGCTCTTGGCAAAACGGGCCGATTGGCCGCGCCTCAAAGGCTGGGTGCTGACGTTGTTGTTGGTGCTTTCTACGGCCATTGTGGCAGTAGGCGGGCGGGTTCTGGCCCAAACCTATGCCCTGGCCGTCACCCAGCCCTGGTTTGGGGCCCAAAATAGAGACGTGACCGCTCCTCGCTGGCTGCGGGGTGGGATCCCGGTGGGCAACCTGTTTTTGCCCAATACTCGCCTGTTCATCATCGCCCTCACCGTTGTCTGTATCCTGGGGCTGTACTTTTTCTTGCAACGCACCCGCTGGGGGTTGCGCATCCGCGCCGTCACCCAAAATCGGGCCATGAGCGCTTGTGTCGGGATCCCTACGCAAACGGTGGATGCTCTCACCTTTGCCATGGGTTCGGGTCTGGCAGGAGTAGCCGGCGTGGCCGTCAGCCTGCTGGGATCCGTGGGGCCCAATACCGGCCAGAACTACATCGTGGATACCTTCATGGTGGTTGTCGTGGGGGGTGTGGGCAAGCTCCTGGGCAGCATTGTGGCGGCACTGGGGATCGGAATTGCCAACTTTGTCATCGGTTCCGGGACGCTGGCTTTGATCTTTCCCAACGTGCCGATCCTGACCGATACCCTCAACTTTTTTGCCACCACCAGCATGGCTAAGGTGATGGTCTTTGCCTTAATTGTGGCCTTTTTGCAGGTGCGCCCCCGCGGCCTTTTCCCCGAAAAAGGTCGCATGGTGGATGCCTAGGACAGCCCTCTTGAGCGAATCTTTCTAGCCGTATCCCCCATCCCCCCACACCGCCCATGAAACTGGCTCATCTCCCCCCCGCTGATCGTGAAGAGGCCATTCTTGCCACCGGTCGGGATCCCAGTCCTGCCCGCAAGCTCCTCTGGGAAGTTGGGATCCTCATTGGCCTGGCGCTGGCTTTGATCTTGGTGGCCCCAACTGTGTTGTCGGGTTTTCGGCTGAACTTGTTGGGGCGATTTCTGGCATTGAGCATTGTTGCCCTGGGGATCGACCTTATCTGGGGCTATACCGGCATGCTGAGTCTGGGGCATGGGGTGTTCTTTGCCTTGGGGGGCTATGCTTTGGGGATGCACCTCAAGTTGCAACTGCCAGAGGGACAGATACCGGAGTTTTTCAGCCTCTATGGGGTAACGGAATTGCCCTGGTTTTGGTACCCTTTTTATTCGTTTCCGTTTACGGCTATTGCTATTGTCTTGATCCCGGCTGTGGTGGCAGCAGCTCTGGGGTATTTGGTGGTGAGAAATCGCATCCGAGGAGTTTATTTTTCTATTCTGACTCAGGCCACCACAATCATTTTCTTTAACTTCTTCAACGGGCAACAGCGCTTAATCAACGGCACCAACGGCCTGACCAATTTCCAGACGTTATTTGGCCTGGATGTCAACTCTTCCCAGATGCGCTTTGCTGTCTATGTGGCCACGGTTTTAACCGTTGTTTTGGCTTACCTTCTCTGTCGTTGGCTTACCAGTGGCTTGTTTGGTCGAATCCTGGTAGCCATTCGAGACGATGAGCCGCGGGTTCGTTTCTCTGGCTACGATCCCACCGGATTTAAGGTGCTAGTATTTGCCATCTCGGCTGCGCTGGCAGGGATCGCCGGGGCTTTGTTTACCTTACAAACTGGCATCATTTCTCCCAATGCCATGGCCGTTCCCTTCTCCATTGAAATGGTGATCTGGGCAGCGGTGGGTGGTCGGGCCAGTTTAGTGGGGGCAGTGGTCGGGGCTTTGTTGGTAAACTTTGCCAAGAGTTTGCTGAGTGAAAATTTCCCAGAAATTTGGCTGTTTTTCCAGGGGGGATTGTTCCTGCTGGTGGTACTGGTGTTGCCGGATGGTTTGGTGGGCTGGGTGCGCACCCGGGGCAGGCAGCTTTGGGTTACCTTCCAGCTTTGGCGCCGGCGTTTGGCCAATATTTCTCCAGCCTAAATCCGTGCCAGTATCCCCCTATGCAAGGTGCAACTTCAGAGTAAGAGGATCCCAATGGGTGAGATAACGATGCCAAGTGTCCTCTCTTGTTCGATGGGCTGAGAATCCTACTCGTCCTCTGGCCTTTCCGTTCTTGGACGTGATCCCTATGCTTACAGCAGCTCCCACCACTACCCGGCAAATTTTACAAACTCAGGATCTCACCGTCAGCTTTGATGGCTTTAAGGCTTTGGACGGGCTGAACTTCTCTTTGGAAGAAGGGGAGTTAAGGGTGGTGATCGGCCCCAATGGAGCGGGCAAAACTACCTTCCTCGATGTGTTGACAGGCAAGGTCAAGCCTACTCGAGGGCGAGTGCTGTTTAAAGGAAAAGATCTGGCTAAGCTCAAGGAGCACGAAATCGCTGCCTTGGGTATTGGTCGCAAGTTCCAAACGCCGCGGGTCTACCAAAACCTGAGCGTGCGAGAAAATTTAGAGCTCTCTCTCAACCCTCACAAGGGTGTTTTCTCCACCTTATTTGGCAAAAAGCGCTTGCGAGAAAAGACTGATGCTCTCCTGGAAACCATCGGCCTGAGCCGTAAGGATCGGATCCCGGCAGGGCTGCTCTCCCATGGAGAAAAGCAATGGTTGGAGATCGGCATGGTGATTGCCCAGGATCCGGATCTGCTGCTGCTTGATGAATGCGTGGCCGGGATGACGGATAAAGAAACAGAGGCTACGGGAGAGTTAATTCAATCCTTAGCTCGAAATCACACCATTTTGGTGATTGAGCATGACATGGTATTTGTCCGGCAAATTGCTCGCAAGGTTACTGTTTTACACCAAGGAGCGGTGTTGTGCGAGGGTAGCTTTGAGGAAGTGAAGAACGACCCGCGAGTTATCGAGGTCTATCTTGGATCCCACAAAGCCAGAGGCTAAACGAAAACAGGGGAGAAGGGGAGATCTGTGTTGACCGTCCAATTAACCAACTCTATATCCAAGCCTATGAATACGGAAAACGCCACCAAAGCGCAAAATCTATCTCAAAGTGGATCTCAGCCTTTGCTGGAAGTCTGTAACCTGAGAGCTTATTATGGGCAAAGTTTAATTGTGAGAGATCTTTCTTTCAAGATCCTTCCCGGCCAAGCAGTTTGCCTTCTGGGTCGCAACGGCATGGGCAAAACTACCACGCTTAAAGCCCTAATGGGGCTTCTCAAAGACTGTGCAGGTAAAGTTCTCTTTGAGGGCCGACCCATCAATCATTACCCACCCAACTGGCGGGCTCGCGCTGGCATTGGCTATGTGCCCCAAGGCCGAGAGATCTTTCCTCGCCTAACGGTTGAGGAAAATCTACTGGTGGGGTTAGAAGCAGCACCGGACAAAGAACGGGCTATACCTGAGTTTATCTATGACTTATTCCCGATTTTGCGTTCTTTTCTAAAGCGTCCCGGTGGAGATTTGAGCGGTGGTCAGCAGCAGCAATTGGCCATTGCCAGAGCTTTGGTGGCAGAGCCTAAACTTTTACTCCTGGATGAACCCACAGAAGGGATCCAACCCTCTATCATCATTGAGATCGAAGAAGCCATTGCCCGCATCCAAAAAGAGCGGGGCGTTGCGGTGTTGCTGGTAGAACAGTACTTTGAGTTTGCTCAAAGCTTGGCCGATTACTTTTACCTCATGGAAAATGGATCCCTCGTTATGGAAGGGCCGACTGACCAAATGGATGAGGAAAAAGTGCGATCCTATCTCTCCCTCTGAGGTTAGCCTGGAGGAGGAGCCGAGCGGTGCAACTCTTGTCAGGCCCAGGGATCCCCTCAGGCAACAACCCTAGAAATCTGCCAGGATCGAGCAAGAGAGAACTCAGTCCACTCCCTCCTCGCTGCGTCTGTGGCTGCCCCCATTCACGTCACTGCCGAACCTTGGCTGCACACCTACAGCGAGATCATTGACGTGCGCTCGCCGGCAGAGTTTGCTGAGGATCATTGGCCGGGGGCCATCAACTTGCCTGTGCTTGACGATGCAGAACGGGCAGAGGTGGGCACCCTCTACAAGCAGGTGGATCCCTTTACGGCCCGCAAGCGGGGAGCCAGCCTGGTGGCCCAGAACATCGCCCGCCATCTGCAGACCCACTTTGCCGACAAGGATCGGGACTACCACCCCCTCATCTACTGCTGGCGGGGAGGGCAGCGCTCGGCCAGCTTGGCGTTGGTGTTGTCCCAGGTGGGCTGGCAGGTCACAGTGTTGCAAGGGGGGTACAAAACCTACCGCGCCTGGGTACGCCGGCAACTGCAGAGCTTGCCCCAGGAGTTTACCTACCGCGTCCTCTGCGGGCCGACGGGGAGCGGCAAAACCCAGTTGCTCCACCACCTGCAGCGCCAGGGATCCCAAGTCCTCGATCTGGAAAAGCTGGCCCGCCACCGCGGCTCCGTGCTGGGAGCGGAGTGGGGGATGCCGCAGCCCACCCAGAAGAGCTTTGAAAGTCAACTGGTGCAGGTTTTTCTCCAGTGGGATCCAGCCAAGCCGGTCTGGGTGGAAGCCGAGAGTGCCAAGGTGGGCCAGCTCCACCTGCCCCCTGCCCTTTGGCAGGCCCTCACCCAAGCCGATTGCGTGGAAGTGCGATTGCCTTTGGAAGAGCGGGTGAAGGGGCTGATTGCCCATTATCCCCACTGGATAGCCCATCCCCAGGCACTCAAGGAAAAATTGCTGCCCCTAAAAGCCCGCCATGGCCAGGCGCGCCTGCAGCGCTGGTTTGAGCTCATCGACGCCCAAGACTGGCCGCAGTTTGTGCAGGAGTTGCTGGAGCAGCACTACGATCCCACCTATCGGCATGGGTTGCAGCAGAACTTCAACCGCATCCACGCCCGGATAGAGCTGCCCGACCTTTCCGAGACCAGCCTCAGAGAAGCTGCCGCTCGCCTGCGCACCCGTCCAGACTAGGTGAGCACAATAAATTGCAGAGCCCGCAGCACCTCAAACCAATTGGAAACCTCCAGCCGAACGGTTGCATCGGCAACCCACCGGCAGCCGGGGTAAAAAGACTTGCGGTAGGCGCGGGCAGGATCCTTGTAGTCCACCTCCAAGTGAAAGCAATCCGGCAGTGGGCGGGGCCGGTAGGCCGACAGCCGTTTCAGGGATCCCTCTACACCTTGGCGGATGGCCTGCAGAACCTGCTGCGGATGGGGAGCAACGACCGAGTGGCCCATCCCTTTGTGGGTGACCACCGTCTCGATCTGGGCGTCATAGGCTTTCGCTTCCGCACACACCTCTGCGTCTCCGGCCAGAAATACAACCGGCACCCCTTCATAGGCAGCGGTGAGGCTGACCAGGTGAAACTCGGCGATGGCCTGGCCGTTCAGCCGGATTTGGCTAACTTCGGTGGTGTAGGTGTGGGCAAGGGGGTTGGCAGCAGATCCGGCGCGGGCATGGTAGCCGATTAAGATCAGGGCATTGTAACTGCGATCCAGCTCTTGCACCATACAGTAGGGGTGGCCGCTCCAGCCGCGGATGAGTTGCACCGGCGCCGGCAATCGCTCGGGGAGAAGGTTGCGCCCGGAATCATGGGCGTCTTTGACAGTGATCCGGGTGGCTCCGGCAGCCAGGGATCCCTCACAAGCGGCGATCACCGCTTGGGTCATCTGCTCGCGGAATGGCTCATAACCCGGCTGGCCGAGGGTGGCTTCATCCCAATGGCTGATGCCGGAGATCCCTTCGATATCAGCACTGATATAGACCTTCATGCTCGACTGATAGTCATTTCAGACTAGATTGTCAGACTAGATTGAGACAGCCCCAAGCGCTCCACGCCGCCGGCGCGTTCGCCTTTGGCGGCACCCAACACTCCCAGCCCTCACCCCCGGCCCCTCTCCCTTTGGGAGAGGGGAGTTAGGGATTGGCTCAAGGAACTGAGGATATGTTTTGTGGGAGCCCAAGATTTCCATGGCTTTGGTGCGGATCTCTACCCTCGTTTTTGAGAAGTCGGAATAAAGGACAAGGACTCCGTCCCGCTGACGCGATCAGAGGGCTACCAAAGAAGCAGATACCCCC